>NZ_JBFAJO010000049.1:0-67470 GCF_040655255.1 Kitasatospora sp. NPDC050463 | reverse complement strand
AGCTGGTCGACTACGGCGTGGTCGGTGACCTCTTCGCCGTGCTGCCGCAGCTCACCGGCGAGGTCCAGGCCCGCAAGGGCTGACCGGACGCGGTCGGACCGCACGCAGGGCGCGCCCGGGAGCCATCCCGGGCGCGCCCTGCGGCTTTTCCCCGGTGCGGCCCCGGGCGCGGTGCGCCCGCCCGGGCTCTGCGGGTGCCCGGCGCCGGGCCCGTAGAGTCGGACGCCGGACCGGCGGCGACACGGCCGGCGGTGACAGGGCGCCACACCGCGACCAAGGGCGAGGGCAGACGCATGACACTCTTGACGGCACTTCAGGGCGACTTCGGCGACCGCGGCGACGCGCTGCGGATCGACGGGCGGGAGCTCTCCCGCGAGCAGCTGCTCGGCGCGGCGACCGCGGTGGCCGACCGGGTGGCCGGCGCTCCCGCGCTGGCGGTGCTCGCCCGGCCCACCGCCGAAACCGTCGCCGCCGTGGTCGGCGGGCTGCTGGCCGGTGTGCCCGTGGTACCGCTGCCGCCCGACTCCGGGCCCAAGGAGCGTGCGCACATCCTGCGCGACTCGGGTGCCGCCCTGCTCGCGCACGCCGCCGGCGAGGCGGCGCCGCAGGACACCGGGGTGGCGGCGCTGCCCGTCGACCTGACGGAGCGGTCCGCCACCACCTACGCCGAGCCCGCGCCGGACGCCACCGCGTTCGTGCTCTACACCTCGGGGACCACCGGCGCGCCGAAGGGGGCGATGCTCCACCGCTCCGCCGTCGCCGCCGACCTGGACGCCCTGGCCGAGGCCTGGCGGTGGACCGCCGAGGACACCCTGGCGCACGGCCTGCCGCTCTTCCACGTCCACGGTCTGGTGCTCGGCGTGCTCGGCGCCCTGCGGACCGGCAGCAGGCTGGTGCACACCGGGCGACCCACTCCGGCCGGCTACGCGGCGGCCGGTGCCAGCCTGTACTTCGGCGTGCCGACGGTCTGGTCCCGGCTGGCGGCCGACCCGGAGGCGGCCGGGCAGCTCGCCTCCGCCCGGCTGCTGGTCTCCGGCAGCGCGCCGCTGCCGGTGCCGGTCTTCGAGAAGCTGGCGGCGCTGACCGGGCACGCCCCGATCGAGCGGTACGGCATGACCGAGTCGCTGATCACCGTCTCCACCCGGGCGGACGGCGAGCGCCGCCCCGGCAGCGTCGGGCTACCGCTGACGGGAGTGCGGACCAGGCTGGTCGGCGAGGACGGCGAGCCCGTCCCCCAGGACGGGGAGAGCGTCGGCGAGCTGCAGGTCGCCGGGCCGACCCTGTTCACCGGGTACCTCAACCGGCCGGACGCCAACGGCGAGGCCTGGACGGCGGACGGCTGGTTCCGGACCGGGGACGTCGCCGTAATCGGCGAGGACGGCTTCCACCGGATCGTCGGCCGAGCCTCGGTGGACCTCATCAAGAGCGGTGGCTACCGGATCGGCGCGGGCGAGGTGGAGGCGGCCCTGCGTGACCACCCGGCGGTCGCGGACGCCGCCGTGGTGGGTGCGCCCGACGAGGACCTCGGGCAGGCGGTGGTCGCCTACGTCATCCCGGACGGCGCGGTGACGGGGGACCAGCTGGCGGCATTCGTCGCGGAGCGGCTCTCGGTGCACAAGCGGCCCCGGCGGGTGGTGCTGGTGTCCGAACTGCCCAGGAACGCCATGGGAAAGGTGCTGAAGAAGCAGCTGTTGGCGGAGTCGGCACTCGGGTGACGGGAGGTCATCCGGTGACGGTCGCTCACCTCTCCGACCGTCACCCCGGCCGTCACTCCGGCTGTTCTCCTCACCTTCCGTGAACCCTTCCTTTGGCGCACTCCACTGCGCGCTGTGAGCGACCGCGTGCCTAACGTGACACGCAGGCAGAACTGAATCCCAGGGCGGCACGCCACGGCTTCCGGTCGCAGGACCGGAAGCCGCGGCACGTCGCCGGGAGACCCCTCTGCCCTCCCCGTTCAGTGTTCAGCCGCGGTTCAGCAGTGTCAGCAGTGCTGAGCGGAGCTGAGCCGCGTTCAGCAAAGGAAGACAGCAGGATGACGACCGTCAACACCGGCGCACCGGGTGCCGCCGACGACCCGACCGGGCAGACCACCGCCACCACCGACGGGCCGGCGCGTGCCGCCCGACCCTCCCGGGCGGCGCGGGTCCGCCGGGGGATAGGCATGGTGGCCGTGATCGCGGCCGGCGCCGGCGTGATCGGCCTCGGCACCGGCGTGAGCAGCGCGGCGGCCGAGCCGGCACCGGCCCACGCGGGCTGGGACGGTTCGCGGTACTGGTTCAAGAACAGCCAGGGTCAATGGCGCTGGACCACCCACTACGACGTCTACCAGGCCCGGACCGGGAGCGGCTCCGCCGCGACCTCGGCCCCCTCCTCCTCGTCCTCCTCGTCGGGGGGGATCACGCAGGGCTGGGACGGTTCGCGGTACTGGTTCAAGAACAGCCAGGGCCAGTGGCGCTGGACCACCCACTACGACGTCTACCTGGACCGGACGGGTGGCGGTTCCTCCTCCGGATCCTCCTCGGGCTCGGCCGGGTCGGCCACCGGCTCCGCCTCACCGGCGGCCGACGGGGACGTCGAGACGGCGGTGCAGTTCGCGCTCGCCCAGCTCGGCAAGCCGTTCCGGACGGCCGGCAACGGGCCGGACGGGTACGACTGCTCGGGCCTGGTGCAGCAGTCGTTCCGGCGCGGCGGCATCGACCTGCCGCGGGTGGCCAACGACCAGTACGCGGCGACCACGCCGGTCCGCGCCAGCGAGCTCCAGCGCGGTGACCTGCTCTTCTGGTCGGACGACGGCAGTGCCCGGGGCATCCACCACGTGGCGATCTACCTGGGCAACAACCAGTACGTCGAGGCTGCCCGGCCCGGGATTAATATTCGCATCTCGCGGATCAGCAGCGGCTACTACCCGACGCACATGGGCCGCCCCTGAGGCCGGCGCCCGCCGGGATGACGCCCGGGCTGGTCGGACGGCGGCCCTCCCGCCGTCCGACCGGCCCGGGCGTTCGGATGCCTGGGGCGTCCGGGGGAGGGGCACCCGGGAGGTCGGGCGCTCAGGAGATTCGGCGTTCTGTCGGTTCGGCGTTCTGTCGGCGGGGAGTTTCGTCGCTTCGGACCTTTGGGGGCTCGGTCCTTCAGTACTTCAGGGATTTGGCACTTTGTCGCTTTGTCGGGACTGGGAGCCCTGGGGCGGGTGGGGGCGCGAGAGGTGTGGAATGGGGCGCGCGTAAGGTGGGTGCCCGCCGGTGATCAGGGGCGCGTGGACCGGCGCCCGGACGGGCGCGCGTACCGTGGTGCGGGGTGTCTGGCCTGGGCACATGCCCCTGTCACGGGGCGTGGCCGGCTTCGGCGGCCGGGCCCGGTACGGAGGCATGGGGACCGGCGCGGCGGGGGTACCACCTCGGGTGGCGCTGGTTCGGCTGACGGGGGCGCTGCCCGGTGCGAATGGCATCGGGGGAAGTCGAGGGGCAGGGGACGTTGTGATCGTCTGGGTCAATGGCACATTCGGGGCGGGCAAGACGACTGCCTGCCGTGAGCTGGTGGAGCTGCTGCCGGGGAGCACCCTGTTCGACCCCGAGCTGGTCGGGTTCGGGCTGCGGAACCTCCTGCCCGCCGACCGGCTGGCCGCGGTGTCCGACTTCCAGGACCTCCCGGCCTGGCGCCGGCTCGTCCCCGAGACGGCCGCCGCTCTGCTCGGCGAGGTGCCGGGTCCGCTGGTGGTCCCGATGACGCTGCTCCGGGAGGACTACCGGGACGAGATCTTCGGCTCGCTCGCCTCGAACGGGATCACGGTGCACCACCTCGTCCTGGACCCCGAAGAAACGATCCTGCGTGCGCGCATCACTCAGCGGGACGAGTGCCCTGGCGATCCCGAGCGCAGCGCGCGCGTCCGGCAGTGGTGCCTGGAGCACCTCCCGCGCTACCGGGCCGCCCGCAGATGGCTCATCGAGGACGCCCGGATGGTCGACAACGGCGAGCTGACCCCGCGGGAGACCGCCGCCCGGCTCGCCCAGCTCGTCCGGGAGGGCTCGGCCCGCTGCCCGATCGTCCAGACCCCGGACCCGACCGGGGACACGGTGGCCTCCGCCGTCCTGTTCTTCGACGAGCAGGACCGGGTCCTGCTCGTGGATCCGGTCTACAAGCCGGACTGGGAGTTCCCCGGCGGGGTGGTCGAGCGCGGCGAGGCGCCGACCGACGCCGCCCTGCGGGAGACCGCCGAGGAGCTCGGCCTGCGGCTCGACCCGGGCGCGCTGCGCCTGCTCGCCGTCGACTGGGAGCCGCGCACCGGCCCGCGCCGCGGCGGCCTGCGGCTGGTCTACGACGGCGGCCTGCTGGACGCCGCCGCCCGGCAGAGCCTGCTGCTCCAGCAGGAGGAGCTGCGCGGCTGGCGCTTCGTCAGCCTGGACGAGGCCGCCGGCCTGCTGCCTCCGGGCCGGTACCGGCGGCTCGCCGCCGCGCTGGACGCCCGCCGCAGCGGCGAGCTGCGCTACCTGGAGGCCGGGCGGCGGGCCGGGCAGGGCCTGGCTCGGGCGGCCGACGCGGCGTAGCCGGTCCGGGGGCGGCAGGATGAGGACATGCCGTTCACACTGAGCCATCCGGCCGCCGTCCTGCCCCTGCTGCGAGTGGCGGGGGCGCGCGGGCCGCTGGTCGCCTCGGCGCTGGTCGCCGGGTCGATGGCGCCCGATGTGCCGTTCTTCCTGGAGTCGCTGCTGCCCGGCGTCTACGGACAGGGCGGCACGACCCACCGTTGGTGGGCGGTGCCCACCGTGGACGTGGCGATCGCGGGCGTGCTGGTCGCCGGGTGGCACGGGCTGCTGCGCGCGCCGCTGCTGGCCCTGCTCCCCGAGCGGTGGGCCGGCGCGGCGCACGCTCTGACGGTCCGGCGGGGCGGTGGCGCGAGCGCGGCCTGGTTCGCCGGCTCGGCGGCGCTGGGCGCGGCCACCCATGTCGGCTGGGACGCCTTCACCCACGAGGGCCGGTGGGGCGTCGCCCTGGTGCCGGTGCTGGACCGGACGGTCGCCGGGCTGCCGCTGTACACCGTGCTGCAGTACGGAAGTTCGGCACTGGCCCTGGCGGCGTTGGCCGGGCACCTGGCGCGGGCGGCCCGCGCGGTGGAGCCGGTCCGGCCGGCTGCGGCGCTCCCGGCCGGGGCCCGGCGGGTCGCCGTCGCGGCGCTCGGCGCGGCGACGGCGGCCGGGGTGGCGCACCGGCTCGTGCCGCTGCGGCGGAACCTGATCCCGGAGTTCTGCTTCGGGGCCGGCGCGGGCCTCACGGTCGGCGCCGTCGGGTACGCGCTGGTGCACGCGGCCGCGGCGCGGGTGGCCGGCCGGCGCGGGCGCCGGGCGAACGGTCGGGAGCGGTCGGCCGAGCGGCTCCCGGTGTGACGGCGGTACCGACGGCCGTCACACCGGGAGCGCGGCACCGGGCCGGTGGCCCCGGTCGAGCCGGCCGGTTCAGGCGGAGCGCAGCTCGGCGTACCGCCGCAGGAAGAGGGCCTCGGTCAGCGCCATCCGCTCCAGCTCCAGCGGGTCGACGCTCTCGTTGACCGCGTGGATCTGGGTGGTCGGCTCCTCGACGCCGATCAGCACGATCTCGGCCTGCGGGTAGAGCGACTGCAGGGTGCTGCAGAGCGGGATCGAGCCGCCCTCGCCGGAGGCGACCATCGGCGTGCCGAAGGCCTCGGCCATCGCCGCGCCCATCGCCTCGTACGCCGGGCCGGAGGTGTCCGCCTTGAACGGTTCGCCGGCGCCCTGCCGTTCGATCCGGACCAGGGCGCCGACCGGCGCCTGCGCCTCCAGGTGGGCGATCAGCGCGTCCTGGGCGGCGACGGCGTCGGCGCCCGGCGGCACCCGCAGGCTGACCAGCGCCTTGGCGGCGGCCTGGACGGAGGAGGTGGCGCCGATCACCGGCGGGGCGTCGATGCCGTGGACGGTGACGGCCGGGCGGGCCCAGAGCCGGTCCGCGACGGTGCCGGTTCCGGTCAGCGCCACGCCGTCCAGCACCTTGGCGTCGGCGCGGAACTGCTCCTCGGAGTACTGCACGCCGGGCCAGGTCTGGCCGCCGGCCAGACCGGCCACCGCGACGTCGCCGTGCTCGTCGTGCAGCGAGGCCAGCATCCGGACCAGGCCCTGCAGGGCGTCCGGGGCGGCGCCGCCGAAGGCGCCCGAGTGCAGGTTGCCGGCCAGCGTGGTGAGCGAGACCTCGACCATCGTCATACCGCGCAGCGTGGCCGTGACGGTGGGCAGTCCGGCGGTGAAGTTACCGGTGTCGCCGATGACGATGACGTCGGCGGCGAGCAGCTCGGGGTGCGCCTCGGCGTACTGCTCCAGGCCGCCGGTGCCCTGCTCCTCGGAACCCTCGACGATGATCTTCAGCGCGACCGGGTAGCCGCCGTCCACCTGGCGCAGCGCCCGCAGGGCCGTCAGGTGCATCAGGATGTTGCCCTTGCAGTCGGCCGCGCCGCGCCCGTACCAGCGGCCGTCGCGCTCCGTCAGCTCGAATGCCGGACTCAGCCAGGCGTCCTCGTCGAGCGGAGGCTGCACGTCGTAGTGCGAGTAGAGCAGCACGGTCGGCGCGCCCACGGGGCCGGGCAGTTCGGCGTAGACGGCCTGGGTGCCGTCGGGGGTGTCCAGCAGCTGCACGTTCGTCAGGCCCTCGGCGGCGAAGGCGTCGGCGGTCCACCGGGCGGCGCCGTGGCACTCCTCGACCGGGAACTGGCGCGGGTCGGCGACCGAGCGGAAGGCGACCAGTTCGGCGAGATCGGTGCGGGCACGGTCCATCAGGGACCGGACGGCGTCGGCCAGGGGCTGCTGCGGCATCGGGATGCTCCGGAGGTGATCGGTCCGGCCCGGAGGTGGTCCGGGTGGACGGTGCTGACAGGGGGATATGTCGATCATAGGCTGAATCGAACGGGCGGCTCCGAGGGTCGGGCGGGCGTTCGGGGCGGCGCGACGGACGACGGCCGCGGAGGACGCATAGGATTGCTCGACGTGACTGACTCCGGAAGCTCCGATTCCCGTAGCCCGCTCGACGCCGAGGCGCCCGGACAGCCGTCCGAGCCGCAGCCCGCCCCGCCGCTGGACGGGCCCGACCCGCTCGACGGCGTCTGGGACGTCGTTGTGGTCGGCGCCGGACCGGCCGGCGCCTCGGCCGCGCAGGCCGCCGCCGCCCAGGGCCGCCGCGTGCTGCTGCTCGACAAGGCCGAGCACCCCCGGTACAAGACCTGTGGCGGTGGCATCATCGGCCCCTCCCGGGACAGCCTGCCGCCGGGCTTCCGGCTACCGCTGCAGGACCGGGTGCACGCCGTCACCTTCGCGTACGGCGGCCGGTTCACCCGGACGCGGCGCTCCAAGCGGATGCTGTTCGGGCTGGTCAACCGCGACGAGTTCGACCTGCGCCTGGTGCAGGCGGCCAAGCAGGCGGGGGCGGTGCTGGTCACCGGAGTGACCGTCACCGGGGTCGAGCAGCGCGGCGGCGAGCACCGTACGGCCGTCGTCACCTCCGCCGACGGGCGCACCTTCGAAGCGCGGGCGGTGGTCGGCGCCGACGGCAGCGCCAGTCGGATCGGCCGGCACGTCGGCGTCTCCTTCGACCAGATCGACCTCGGCCTGGAGGCGGAGATCCCCGTGCCGGCGGAGGTCGCGGCGGACTGGGCCGGCCGGATCCACCTCGACTGGGGTCCGCTGCCCGGCAGTTACGGCTGGGTGTTCCCGAAGACGGAGTCGAACAGCCTGACCGTCGGCGTCATCTCGGCGCGCGGCGACGGCGAGCGGACCAAGCAGTACCTGGCCGACTACATCCGGCGGCTCGGGTTGGCGGGCTTCCCGCCGAGCGTGGAGTCCGGGCACCTGACCCGCTGCCGGGCCGAGGACTCGCCGCTCTCGCGCGGCCGGGTGCTGGTCGCCGGCGACGCGGCCGGCCTGCTGGAGCCGTGGACCCGCGAGGGCATCTCGTACGCGCTGCGCTCGGGTCGGCTGGCCGGGGAGTGGGCGGTCAAGGTGGCCGAGGCGGGCAACGCGGCCGAGGTCCGCCGCGAGGCGCTGAACTACGCGTTCGCCATCAAGGCCGGGCTGGGCGTGGAGATGCGGGCCGGCAAGCTGATGCTGGCCGCCTTCGAGCGCCGCCCGTACCTGTTCCACGCGGCGGTGTGCCTGGTCGCCCCGGCCTGGCGGGCGTTCGCCCGGACCACCCAGGGGCACACCACCTTCGCCCAGGTGCTGCGCCAGTACCGGGCGGCCCGGAAGCTGACCTCGCTCGCCTCGCGGTAGCGGGCGGTGGCTCCCGCGGGCGGCGGTCGGTCCGCGGGAGCCACCTCGGTCGGACGGGGCCGGTGGTCGGGTCGGTGGCGAGGCTGGCCCCGGGCTCACATCAGCCCTGGGCTCACCTCAGCCTCGGGCCCACCGCGGCGCTGGGGCCACCGTGGCGCTCGTTTCGGGGGCGCTCGTTTCCGCGGCGCTCACTTCAGCCCGGTGTCGAGCGCCGTGATGAGGGCGCCGTTCGGGGTGTCGCCGGTCATCTCCCAGATCATCGCTCCGAGCAGGTTCTTCGACTTCAGGTAAGTCGTCTTCCGGCCGATCGACCAGGCGTCGTCGAAGGTCCACCACTGCCCGCCCGCACCGGTGTAGCCGTAGGTGGCGATGGACTGGGTGTCGTGGTGGACGGTGAGGTCGGGGAAGGTGGTGATCAGGTTGTGGTACCCGCGGGTGCCGGCCTCCTCGGCGAACTGGCCGGGCGCCGCCCCGGTCGCGCTCTGCCACTCGCCCGCCGCCCCGCCGTCCGCCACGCCCTGCCAGCCGCGCCCGTAGAACGGGAAGCCGATGGTGAGCTTGCGCGGGTTGACCCCGGCGGAGAGGTAGGCCTGGACCGCCGCGTCCACGCTGAAGTGGAAGGGGTACGGGTCCTGGCCGTCGGCGTAGAGGTTGGCCTGGTGGCCGGCCCGGTCGGGCTCCCACGAGTTGTCGCTGCCGGCGCCGTGGAAGTCGTAGCCCTGGACGTTGGCGATGTCCAGGTAGTTGAAGATCTTCGAGAGGTCCCAGCCTTGGTTGATCTTCACCGGGTCGGCCGGGGTGAAGGCGGTCAGCAGCTTGTGGGAGCCGCCGAGCACGTCGAGCTGCTTGCGGAACTCGGCGAGCAGCAGCGTCAGGTTCTCCTTGTCGGCGGCGCTGTAGTGGTTGCCGGCGTGGCCGTCGGCGGAGCCGGGCCACTCCCAGTCCAGGTCGATGCCGTCGAAGATCCCCGCCGCCACGCCGTCACCGCCGGCGCCGTTGTAGAGCGGTAGGTTGCCCTTGATCCAGACGTCGACGCAGGACTTGACGAACCTCTGCCGGGAGGCGTCGGTGGCGGCCGCGTCCGAGAAGTACCTGGAGTACGTCCAGCCGCCGAGCGAGACGACCACCTTCAGGTTGGGGTACTTGGCCTTGAGCTTCTTCAACTGGTTGAAGTTGCCGCGCAGTTTGCCCCAGCCGTCGTCGGCCACGCCGTCCACGGACTGCGCCGCGCTCATCGGGCGGGCGTAGTCGGCGTCGGCGTCGCCCGCGCCGGTGCCCTGGTCCGGGTCCTGCGGGTTGGCCGTGGTGCCCTTGGTCACGCCCGCCAGGCAGGTCAGATTGACCGGATCGATGTTCTCGAAGGCGTAGTTGATGACGTCGAGCTTGGCCGCGCTGCCGGAGGTGTCGAGGTTCTTGACGAAGTACTGGCGGCCGTAGATGCCCCACTGGGTGAAGTAGCCGACCCGGGCGTACTTTCCGGCTCCGACCAGGTCCGAGGTGGTGACGGCGAGCGGCGCGGAGGCGGGCGAGGTGTTGTCGGCGCCGTCCCGGGCCTTCACCGTGAAGGTGTAACCCGTCGACGGCGAGAGCCCGTTGACGGTGGCGGTCAGGGTGGCGCCGGTCACCGTCCGGACCAGCGCGGTGCCCTGGTAGACGTCGTACGCCGCCACCCGCAGATTGTCGGTGGCGGCGTTCCAGGCCAGGGTCACGTCGGTGGACGTCACCGCCGTGGCGCGCAGGTCGGTGGGCGCGGTGGGCGGGACGGGATCGGTCGCCGGGTCGAAGGTGGTGGCCGTGACGAGCGCGCTCAGCGGGCCGGTGTTGCCCCGGGTGTCCTTGGCGCGCACCGCCAGGGTGTACGAGGTGGCCGGGGTGAGCCCGGTGACCACGGTGTCGGTGGTGGTGCTCGTGGCCAGCACGGTGGGGCCGTTCAGTACGTCGTAGGAGGCGACCGGGAAGTCTCCGCCGGTGGCGGCCGGCCACTTCAGTGCCAGGCTGTGCGCGGTCGACCCGGTGACCACCGGGGTACCGGGCGCGGACGGCGGGACGTCCGAACTCCCGTCGCACTTGTCGCCGTTGATCCGGCAGCCGGTCGGGGTGCCGATCGGACCGTTGGCGACGAACCAGAAGCTGTACGGCTCGGTGGTGCCGTGTGCGGGGACGCTCGCGTTGTAGAAGGCGTTGGTGGCGGTGACGTGGCGGCCGGTGGTCGTCGCGGTGCCGTTGTAACTGCTCTGGACGGTCACGCCGGCCGGCAGGTCGAACTCCAGCGTCCAGCCGGAGACGGCGGCGGCGTTGTCGTTGCGGACGATGTAGGTGCCCTTCCACCAGGAGCCGTTGTCGGCGGTGGTGAAGGTGGCGGTCAGCTTGCCGGCCGCGTTCGCCGGGGTGGCCAGTGCGGTGAGCGCGGCCAGCGGCAGGAGCAGGGCGGAGAGCAGCGTCAGCAGTCTGCTGCGCGCTCGCGGGTGTCGGGCCCGGGGTCGAGCGGACATGGTTCTCCCTGTGACTGTGGGGGTTGGACAGGGTGACGTAGAACCGTACGGGTGGTGCCTGGCCGGTGGTGCGTGGCCGATCGGTGCCCGCGCCGTGGGGAGACGGGGCATGGGCACTGTAGGAGGACTGGACCAATGCGTCAACAGGTCTGTACCACTGGGGAGTTGGCCGGGGCAGCCAGTCGCGATGTGCCGCTACCCCGGCCTGCCGCTAGCCGCTGCGTGCCGTTACCCGCGACGCGGACTGCCGGTCAGCTCGTCGCCGAGCGGGCTGCGGTGGTAGAGCACCGAACGGCCGTGCCGGGCCCGGGTGACCAGGCCGGTCCGGTGCAGCACCGCCAGGTGCTGGCTGACGGCGCCCGGGGTGACGCCCAGGCGGTAGGCCAGGTCGGTGGTGGAGGCCGGTTCGGCGAGCAGCGCCAGCAGTCGGGCCTTCGGTGCGCCGAGCAGCAGCTCCAGGTCGCGCGCGGTGACCGGCGCGGCCGGCCCGGCCATCCCCGCCCGGCCGCGCGCCGGGTAACTGATCTGTGGTGGAAGGTCGTTGCTGATCATCGTGATCGCGCCGCGGGCGAAGAACGTCGGGACCAGGACCAGCCCGCGGCCGTCCACGGTGATCTCGCCGTCCCAGTCCGTCCAGCGGCGGTTGATCGAGAGCACGCCGTCCGCCCAGTGCAGCCGGTGGTCCAGATCGGCGAAGAGCGCCGCGGCGCCCTGCTGGGCCAGCACCCGCGCCCGGTACACGAGGTCCGCCTCCAGGACGGCGCGGGCCTGCGGCCACCAGGCGGGAGCCAGGCAGACCTCCCAGTACTCCTCCACCGCGTCGGCGATCCGGGCCAGCAACCGGGCCGGATCGGTGAGCCCGGCCGCCAACGGGGTGGGCAGCGGCCAGCCGTGCGGCAGGAAGGTCCGCTCCAGCTCGGGGCGCAGCTGCTCGGGTGGCAGCGCCCGGACCACGGCCAGCTCGGCACGGAAGTCGGGCCCGGGGCCGGGCGGGCGGGGCGTCAGGAAGTCGGGGATCCACCGGTTGGCGGCGACCAGCGAGAGCAGCAGTGTGGAGTCGAGCCGCTCGAAGCTCGGGCGCAGCCGCTCGAAGGCGGCGGACTGCAGCGGGTAGGCGCCCGGGTGGGTCCACATCCGCAGGCTGAGCGCGGCCTCCTGGATCGGTGAGCAGGCGAACCAGGTGGTGGCGAGATCGGCGAGGTCCAGCCTGAATCGGTGCATCTCTTCCCCCGCCTGCCCAGCTGCTTTGAGGCAGAGCCTAAATCAGTACTGCGGGCGGCGGGAACGCGGTGGGATCGGGGACATGACCACCCCACCGGCGCGAACCGCCGCGCCTTCGCCTGCCGCCGGCCCGCCCGGCTCCTCGGATCCGCACGACCCCGTCGAGTCGGTCGGCCCCACCGGCGCCGGTCAGCCCGCAGACGGCCCCGCCCGGGGCCGGCGGCTGCTGCACCCCGACCCGATGGTGCGCCGGCTCGCCGGAATCACCCTCGTCAACACCGTCGGCAGCGGGCTCTCGCTCGCCGTCGGCGTGCTCTTCTTCACCCGCGTCCTCGGGCTGAGCGCCGCCCAGCTCGGGTTCGGGCTCACCGCCGCCGGTCTCTGCGGAGTCGTCGCCAGCGTGCCGGCCGGGCGGGCCGCCGACCGCTGGGGTGCGCGGCCGGTGCTGGTGGTGCTGATCGCGCTGAACGCGGTGGCCACCGCCGGCTACGCCCTGGTGCACAGTTACCCGGCCTTCCTGGCGCTGGCCTGCGTGGTGAGCGCCGTCGACCGCGGCGCGGCCGCCGTGCGCAACGCGCTCTATGCCGAGGTGCTGCCCGCCGACCGCCGGGTGGCGGGCCGGGCCTACCTGCGGGTGGTGACCAACGTCGGCATGTGCCTGGGGACGGCGCTCGGCGCCGTCGCACTCCAGGTGGACAGCCGGCCGGCCTATCTGACGGCGATCCTGGTCGATGCCGTCTCCTACCTGGTGGTCGCGGTGCTGTTCCACCGGCTGGCCGCCCCGGCGTCGGTTCGGACGGCGTCGTCGGCAGGGCCGGCGCCGGCTCCGACGGCCGGGGAGAGCGGTCCGGCCGGAGGCGGTCCGGCCGGGCAGGCCGCCCGGCGGCGCAACCCCGCCCTGCGGGACGGGCCCTTCCTGGTGGTGACGGTGCTGAACGCGCTGCTCTGCCTGCAGTTCGCGATGCTGGAGGTCGGCGTGCCGCTCTGGGTCGTCCAGCACACCGAGGCGCCCCGGATCACGGTGGCCGGCACCCTGATCGTCAACACCCTGCTGGTGATCACCCTGCAGGTCCGGGCCACCCGGGGCACCGAGGATCCGGCAACGGCCGCCCGGGTCTGCGGCCGGGCCGGGTTGATCCTCGCCGCCTCCTGCCTGGTGCTCGCCCTCGCCCACGGCCTGCCCGCCGCCGTCGCCGCCGTGGTGGTGCTCGCCGGGGTGGCGCTCCAGGCGTTCGGCGAGGTGCTGAGCCAGGCCGGCGGGTGGGCACTCAGCTACGACCTGGCCGGCGAGCGCGACCACGGCGCCTACCAGGGCGTGTACAACGCCGGGTCGGCCGCCTCGCTGATGATCGGGCCGGCCGTGGTCAGCACCGCCGTCGTCGGATGGGGTCTGTTCGGCTGGGTCGCCCTCGGCGTGCTGCTCGCCGCGGCGGGCCTGGCCATGGGCCCCGCCGTCCGGTGGGCCCGGCGTCAGGGCCGGGCCACCGGAGGGTAGCCGGGGGTTGGAAACCGGGGCGGCCACGGCGGCCGGACCGGTCAGGGCCGTGCGGGAACCAGGGCGAGCGCCTCGATCTCGATCAGCACCTCGGGCAGGAACAGCGCGGCGACCTGCATCGCCGAACTGGCCGGGAGCGGCGTGGAGCCGACGTACTCGTCCCGGGCCTCCCGCACGGCGGGCATGAACGCGATGTCGGTGACGAAGTAGGTCAGCTTGATGACGTCGGCGAAGCCGGCGCCGGCGGCGGCCAGGCAGCGGCTCAGGTTCTCGAACACCTGCCGCGCCTGCGCCTTCGGGTCGCCGACCCCGACCAGCCGCCGCTGCTCGTCGAACGCGACCTGGCCGGAGACGGCCACCAGGCGGCCGGTGCCGGTGACGACCTGGGTGTAGCCGGTGGCGGGGGCGACCCCGGGTGGCTCGGCGATGTGGGTGAGGTGGGGGAGGCGCGGGGCATGGGAGGTCATGCCCTCCATCGTGCTCGACGGATGATCACCGCACCAGCGCCTTTCGCCGCCGCGCAGGTCAGTGCACCACCTCGGGCAGCTTCCGGCAGTACCGCCGGTCCGTCTCCGGGAGGTCGCCGGCCGGTCCGCCGGCCCGCAGCACCACGTCGAGCACGGCCTCCGGGGCGCAGGCGTACCCGCCGCTGGCCCAGGCCGAGTTGGCCTCCACGACCGCCCAGCGGTCGCCGTCCAGCGGGCCGACGTCGATCACGACGGCGCTCGGCAGCACCGCGGCCGAGGCGGCCAGCACGTCCGCGGCGAAGGCGGTCACCTCGGCGTGGTACGGGTCCTCGTCGAGCGGTGCGACGTCCAGGTCACCGTCCACCGCGTAGCGCGAGGCGGCGCGCACCTCGCCGTCCAGGACGAACAGCCGGTACTCGCGGTGGAACCGCACCACCTCGCTCGTCAGCACCGGGGTGTCGTCGTCCAGCGCGTCCGGACCGGGCAGGCCGGACCCGTCCGGGTAGACCTTGGCGGGGAACAGCTTGTCGCCCGGCGGCTTGAGGAACATCGGGCGGCGCAGCCGGCGGGCCTCGGCCAGCGTGGTGAGGGCGAGCCGCCGGCCGGTCAGCTCGGCCGGAAGGCCGGCCGCGAAGTCGTCCGGTGGCTGCAGCAGGGCCAGGCCGAACGCGCCGCCGACCGCGTCGGCGAACAGCGGGCCGCCGTAGAGGTGCACCGGCGAACCGAGCAGCTCCTCCGGGGCGCGCCAGGCGGTCGCGGTGTGCGTGCGCAGGCCGCGGTGGCCGGCGGCGGTGCGCAGCTGCAGGCCGGTGTCGTTGATCCGGGGTGTGAGCAGCAGGACGGCGTCGGTGGTCATGGTCCGATGCTCCCGTGGCGGGCGGCGGGCCGACCACCGGTTTTCCGGGCGAAGGGGTGACGGGTTTCGCGGCGGGTGGCTCTGGCCGAGCGGCGGGTGGGCGTGTCAGAGTCGTCCGGGCGCCGTCCGATCAGGTCCGGTCCGGCACGATCGGCCGGACCGGGCCCGGGGCGGACGCCGCGCAATCCGACCCACCCTCAGCCGGAAAGCAGGCCCGCACCGATGACCCGCGAAGTGCCCTTCGTCCGTGTCGCCACCACCGATGCCGTCACCACCCTGACGCTCGACTCGCCGCACAACCGCAATGCGCTCTCCACCCGGCTGATGGCCGAGCTGACCGCCGGCCTGGCCGCCGCCGCGGCCGACCCGGACGTGCGCGCGGTGGTGCTCGGCCACACCGGCAGGGTGTTCTGCGCCGGCGCGGACCTCTCCGAGGCGACCGGCACGGACCCGACGGTCGGCCCGCGCGGCCTGGTGGACCTCCAGCGGGCCATCGTGGACTGCGCGAAGCCGGTGATCGCGGTGATCGACGGGCACGTCCGGGCGGGCGGCCTCGGACTGGTCGGCGCGGCCGACCTGGCGCTGGCCGGCCCGGCCGCCACCTTCGCGTTCACCGAGGTGCGGCTCGGTCTGGCACCCGCCGTCATCTCGCTGCCGCTGCGCCCCAAGCTGGACCCGCGCGCGGCCTCCCGCTACTACCTGACCGGCGAGGTCTTCGACGCCACCGAGGCCGCCCGGATCGGCCTGATCACCGAGGCGACGGACTCCGCGGAGTCCACCGGCACCGCGCTGAAGGGCCTGCTGGACGCGCTGCGGCTCGGGTCGCCGCAGGGTCTCGCGCAGTCCAAGCGGCTGGCCAACGCCGAGGTGGTGCGGTCCTTCGAGCGGGACGCGGACGAGCTGGTCCGGCTCTCGGCGCGGCTGTTCGGTTCGGACGAGGCGCAGCAGGGCATGCGGGCGTTCCTGGAGAAGCGGCCCGCGCCCTGGGCGCGCTGAGGCCGTCCGGGCGCGGACTCGGCCCCGGACTCCGTCGCGGCCTCAGCTCCAGCGGACGACGGCCGTCTCCCGCCAGAGGTCCAGCAGGGCGCGGTCACCGGTGAGTTCGACCTGTCCGGCCTGCTCAGCCGGCAGCCGGTTCCAGAGCAGCAGGTAGAGGTCGCGGGCCGGCCCGTCGAGCGTGAGGTCGACCGGGCCCGCGGCCTCGTCGGCCGCGCTGTCGCGGCGGGCGACGGCGAGTGGCTCCTGGCTGATGGTGAGCAGCCAGTCGCCCGGCCCGTCGCCGGGCGCGGCGTCGGTGGCCCGGACCAGGACGGTGCGCGGCCGCTCGCTGCGCACCCGGGCCCGGCCGCGGGACATGAACCCGCGCAGCAGCTCGTCGATCCCGTCCAGTGCCAGGCCGGTGGCCACCCGGGGGCCCTCGGCCCCGGCGGCCGCGTCGGCGTCGAAGCGGTGCACCGCCGTCTCGTGCGCCTGGCGGCGGGCCCAGAACGCCTGCGGCGTCGGCGCGGGCAGGAAGCTCCAGCACTCCAGGTCGGCCGGCGCCGCCGCGAGCGCCTCCACCAGGGTGCTGTGGCCCGCGCGGAACCAGTCGACCAGGGTCGTGTCCGACGGCTCCGGCCCCCAGGCGGCACGCTCGCCGTCGGCGTCCAGTGGCGCCCGGTGTCCGTGCCGCACGTACGCGGTGGCCCAGCGGTGCACCCGGCCGGTGTGCAGCACGAGGTCGCGCAGCTGCCAGTCGGGGCAGGTGGGGACGGGCGCGGCGAGGTCGGTGCGGGCGGCCGCGTCGGCGAGCAGGACACCCTCGCGGTGCAGTGCGTCGATGTGCTCGGTGATCTCCATGGTCGACGAGTGTGGCACCGTTCGCGGATTTCGGACCCGCGGTGGCCGGGCCGCCGGGGCGGATGTGATGTTGGCCGCCTCCTCGGTGGCGGCGCCGGGGCGACCGGTAGCGTGGCCCGCATGTCGATCACCAGTTCCCTGCTCTCCGGCGTCCGGGCCGGCAGCCGACGCGTCGCGGGCCGCCTCGTCCACCGGGGCTGGACGTGGGTTCAGCGAGTCGGCGCGGTGTCCAGCGAGAGCCCCGGCCTGTACCGGTTCGGCGAGTTGGGCGCGGGGACGAAGCTGACCTTCCCGCTCGGCGCGGTCTTCAACGAGCAGTGGATCACGATCGGCCCGTTCTCGATCATCGGCGAGCGCGTCACCATCAGCGCGGGATTCCTGCCCGGCCTCGACCTCGGGCCGGAGCCGATCGTGCGGATCGGCGGCGGCTGCGTGATCGGCCGGGACAGCCACATCGTCGGCCACCAGTCGATCGTCCTGGGCGACGACGTCTGGACCGGCCCCGGCGTCTACATATCCGACCAGGCGCACGAGTACCGGGCCACCGACCTGCCGATCGGCAAGCAGTGGCCGCGCAACGAGCCGATCGAGATCGGCGCCGGCAGCTGGATCGGCACCGGCGCGGTGATCCTCCCCGGTGCCCGGCTCGGCCGCAACGTGGTGGTCGCGGCCGGCTCGGTGGTGCGCGGCGAGGTGCCCGCCCACGCTGTGGTGGCCGGTGCCCCCGCGAAGATCGTCCGCCGCTGGACCGCCGAGGAGGGCTGGCAGCCGCCGTTCCGCACCGACCCGCCCAGTCCGCTCCCCGACGGCATCACGGCCGACCAGCTGCGCGCCCTCGCGGGCTGGGACCTGCGGCTCCCCGGTGAGACAGGGGTGTGAGGCGCGACCTGGGGACGAGGCGGGCATCGGTGTGAGGCGCGGGGTGTGAGGCGGGCGGGTTCGACGAGGTGTGGGGCGCGGCCGGTCAGGCCGGCTCCTGGGCGCGCTCGGCGTCCCGGGCGGCGATGGCGGCGGTGATCCGGAGCAGGTCGGCCGGGCGGGTCGGGTCGAGGCCGGTGAGGACGGCCACCCGGCGCAGCCGGTAGTCGACGGTGTTCGGGTGCAGGTGCAGGGCACGGGCCGTGTGGCGGCGGTTGAGGCCGCCGGCCAGGTGGGTGCGGAGGGTGGCGAGCAGCTCGCCGCCGTCCTCCAACGGGGCGAGCAGCGAGGCGAGTCGGGATCTTGCCAGGCTCGGGCGGCTGAGCTGGTACTCCAACAGGACGTCGTCCAGGCGGTGCAGCCCGGGCGGGCGGCCGAACGCCCGGGCGACTCCCAGCACTTCGGACGCGAGAGCGACGGCCGCGGCCACCCCGGCGGGCGCGGCGACGGCCGCCCCGGCCTGGACGGGGACCCCGGCGGCCCGGGCCGTGCCGTCCACGGTGTCCGCGAGGCGCTGCCACGCGCCGGCCGGTACGCCGTCCGCCCGGTGGTCCAGCGGGATCAGCACCGGCCCGCCGGAGGAGGAGAGCGCCGAGAGCGCCGAATGCCGGGTGCGGTGGTCGAGTTCGGTGCGCAGCCGGCGCAGCTTGCGGTGGCCCGCCACGGTCCGGTCGACGCCGGGTGCCCGTTCGTCGGGGTGGTCGGCGACGGCGAGACACAGGACGGCGTAGCAGGGCGGCAGCCGGATCCCGGCTCTGGTGGCGGTCTCCTCGGCGGGGGCGCCGTCGAGCAGTGCGGCGAGCAGGGCGTGGCGGGCGGCCTGCTGCTCGTCGGCCATGGTGCGGCGTTCCTCGACGTAGCCGGCCCCGGCGGCGGAGGTGGCCTGACGGAGCTGGTCGAGCAGCAGTCGGTTGAGGACCAGGAGGTCGGCGGCGTCGTCGTCGCGGGCGTCCCGGGTGACCAGCTCCCAGCAGACCTCCATCCCGAGGTGGTGCGCGAGCAGGACGGCGTCCAGCGGCAGCCCCTCCTCGGCGCGCCGGGCGGCGGCCTCCCGGACGGAGCTGAACTCCTCCTCGTCGGCGGGCAGTCCGGTGCGGACGGCCTGGGCGAGGGCGCGGATCCGGCGTTCGGTGACCTGGCTGAGCTCGCCCGCCACCTGCTCGTGCGGCAGGCGGCGGTAGGTCGGCACCCGCGCCAGCAGGGTGGCGATGACGGCCTCGACCAACGCGGGCACGGCGCCGAGCAGTCGCTGGTCGGCGGGCACTCCGCCGATCACCGGGATCCGCCAACCGGGGGCGCAGGCGGGTGAATTGTGACCGGTCACAGAAAACACCGTCCAGGTCTGGGGGACACCCAAGGGCCGGGTCGGAGGGGCGACCGCATGATGGAGGCACTCGGGTTACCTGTTGGTAACAAACTTCCGCTGTGGAGGCAACAGTTGAGAACCCCACTTCTCCGCTACTCCGCCGAGCCGCTGCGCCGCAGACTCCTCGGAGCGCTCGGCTCGGCCCTGCTGGCCGGCGCGCTGCTCGCCGGTGCTCCCGCCGCCGCGCACGCCGCCGCCGTACCGGACGCGACCCCCACCGCGTCCGGCCCGGCGGCTCAACTGCCCCCGGACGGTGACTCGGTGGCCTCGCCGCCGGGGGCCAACGACTGGTCCTGCAAGCCGACGGCGGCGCACCCCAACCCGGTGGTCCTGGTGCACGGCACCTTCGCCAACCGCTACGAGAACTGGCTCGCGCTCTCGCCGCTGCTGAAGAGCCAGGGCTACTGCGTCTTCGCCCTGGACTACGGCATGGTCCCCGGCGTCACCTCCTCCGGCAGCGGTCTGCTGCTGCCGATCGGCGGCCTCGGCCCGGCCGCCGAGTCCGCCGCCCAGCTCGGCCGCTTCGTGGACCTGGTGCGCGGTGCGACCGGCGCGGCCAAGGTCGACCTGGTCGGCCACTCCCAGGGCGGCATGCTCCCGAACTACTACGTGAAGTTCCTCGGGGGAGCGGCGAAGGTCGACAAGTTGATCGGTCTGGCGCCCTCCAATCACGGGACGACGCTCTCCGGCATCGCCAACCTCGCCCCGTACTTCCCCGGGGTGGCCGATCTGATCTACACGGTCTGCGCGGCCTGCGAGGACCAGGTGGTGGACTCCGCCTTCAACCGGAAGATGGCCACGGCGGCGGACACCGTGCCCGGCGTCACCTACACGGTGATCGCGACCGTGTACGACGAGGTCGTCACGCCGTACCGGACGCAGTTCCTCGGCGGGGCGAACGTGAACAACGTTGTCCTGCAGGACCGTTGCCCGCTCTCGCTCGCCGAGCACGTGGCCATCGCGTTCTCGCCGACCGCGCTGCACCTGGTCGCCAACGCACTCGATCCGGCCCACGCGTCCCCGGTGTACTGCGGCTGACATCCGGTCGCCGATGGCCGGGGGCTGCACGGGAAGTCGGCGGGTCCGACTTCCCGTGCAGCGGTGTTCCGGCGGGCGCGGCGTGCTGCCGGGTGCGGCGTCCTGTCGGGCGAAGCGCGCTGCCGGGCAGGTGCGGTGGCGGGTGAACGGGAGTGGTGTCAGGCGGGCGGCGTGCGGAAGGTGACGGTGGCGGTCACGCCGTCGGGCCGCAGCTCGTACGGGCCGGGCCCGTCCAGCAGGGCGGCGTCGAAGCGGTCCAGGGCGGTGTCGGCGACGACGGCGCCGCCGGCCAGGCAGACCAGCAGGACGGTACCGCCGGCCGGGACGTCCACCGCGCGCGGTCCGGTGGCCAGCGCGAGTTCGGCGGTGGTGCGCCCGCGCCGGGTCATCACGTTGAAGTCCACCACCGGACCGTCGAGCAGCCGGCACCCGGTGTCGGCCTCGCCGGAGAACGCGAACGGGCGGAACGGGGTGTCGACGAGGTGCTCGACACCGTCGACGGTCAGGGCCATGCCCGGGCCGTCGACCAGGGTGATCACCCGGTCGACACCGGGGAACGCGGAGAACGGACCGGCGGTGGCGACGTCGGCGAGGCTGACCCGCCAGTCGAAGGCGTCCAGCCCCGCCCCGGCGGGGGACCCGGCGACCTCCCTGGTCACCCCGCCCCCGTTGAGCCACGCCGTCGCCGGGCGCTCACCCGCCCGCAGTACCTGGATCCGCCCGCTCGTCGTCATGGCGGCATCCTGCCACGGCGTCGGGCGGGCCGCGGAGCAGGACCACTTCGATCCGGCGCACCCGGCGCGGTAGGCGGACGGGAGAGGCGGCGGGCGGGGCCCGGCGCGGAACGGGTCGGTGGCGCCCGGGCATCGGCCCGGGGGCGTCGCCGGTCGGGCGCCGACGGGTGTGACACCCGTCGGATCGGGACGGGGTGCTCGACGGGGTACGCGGGTCGTCAGCGGCTGCGGGCGGTGAGGGGGAGGAGTGCGGCGAGCACGGCGGCGAAGGCGACCGTGGTGAGCGCGAGCGGGAGGCCGACGGCGTCGGCGAGGAACCCGATCACCGGTGGGCCGATCAGCATGCCGCCGTAGCCGAGGGTGGAGGCGAGGGCGACGCCCTGCGGGCCGCCGGTGGCGCCGGCCCGGGCGATGGCCAGCGGGAAGATGTTGGCCAGGCCGAGACCGACCAGCACGAACCCGGTCAGCGCGAGCGGGACCGACGGCGCGAGGGCGGCGAGCAGCATGCCGGCCGCGGCGGTGAGGCCGCCGAAGACCATCAC
The DNA here is from genome assembly GCF_040655255.1 of Kitasatospora sp. NPDC050463. Taxonomy (NCBI): domain Bacteria; kingdom Bacillati; phylum Actinomycetota; class Actinomycetes; order Kitasatosporales; family Streptomycetaceae; genus Kitasatospora; species Kitasatospora sp. NPDC050463. The sequence continues at coordinate 46,238 of NZ_JBFAJO010000049.1, read as the reverse complement.
CCGGGTCTGCCCCAGCCTGATGGAGAGCCAGGTGCCACCGACCCGGCCGCTGGTCATCGCGAAGGCGTACGCGGCGTAGGCGGCGGCGGCGGTGCCGGCACTGGCGTGGACGTCGTCGGTGAGGTGCAGGGTGGTCCAGTCCGCGATGGCGCCCTCGCCGTAGGCGCAGCAGAGTGCGGTGAGGCCGAGCAGCAGGACGAGCAGCCGGGCGTGCGGCACCCGGGCCGCCGCCGTGCGCGCGGCGGAGGAGGGGGCGTTCGAGGCGGGGGAGGTGGCGTCGGAGGAGGTGGCGGACGGGGCGGCCGGGCGGCCGGGTGCGACGACCGGTGCGGCCGGGCCGCGGAGCAGGACGACGCCGGCGCCCACCGTGACGGCCAGGCCCAGCAGGCCGCTCAGGCCCAGGGCCCACGCGGTGGTCAGGGTGCCGGCGAGCAGTCCGCCGACGCCCGCGCCGACCAGGCCGCCGAGGCTGTACCCGGCGTGGAAGCTGGGCATCACGGGACGCCGGAGCTGGGCCACCAGGTCGACGGCGGCACTGTTCATCGCGACGTTGGCGCCGCCGTACCCCGCCCCGAAGAGCAGCAGGACACCGCCGAGCGCCGCCACCGAGTGGGCGTGCGCGGGCAGCGGGACGGCGAGGGCGAGCAGAGCCAGCGAGCCGACGGTGACGGGCCGCGAGCCGTAGCGGAGGCAGAGCCGGCCGACCAGGGGCATGGTGGCGACGGCGCCGGCCGAGACGGAGAGCAGCGCGAGCCCGAGCGCGCTGTGGGAGGCGCTGACCTGGCTGCGGATGTCCGGGATGCGGACCACCCAGGCGGCGAAGAGGAAGCCGTCGACGGCGAAGAAAGCGGTGAGCGCGAGCCGCGCGGCACTCCAAGAGATGTCGGACGCACCCGGAGTGCTGCGAGACTGGGGGGACGGCCGGTCGGTTCGGTCATGGACGCGGATTTTGTTTCGGAGCGGCACAAAGTAACAATAGGGGTGTGCAGCTCACTCCATCAAGTCCGAAGCCCGGCTCCGCGGTCGATCACGACGCCCAGCGCGACGCCCACCGCCGCTCGGCCCCCGATCGCGGCCGCACGCTGCTCGGCCCGGCGCTCTCGCTCATCCACACCGGTCAGACCCCGACCCGTTCGGCGCTCACCCGCGCGCTGGACGTCACCCGGGCCACGGCCGGCGCGGTCACCGCGGAGCTGGAGGCGCTCGGCCTGATCACCGTCGACTCCAGGCCGGCCGGCGGCGGCCGGGGCCGCCCGTCGCACCGGCTGGCCATCGACCCCGCAGGCCCGGTCGTGATCGCCGGCCAGATCCACGCCGACGGACTGAGCGTCACCCTCGCCGGGCTCGGCGGACTGCTCGAACCGCCGGTGCACCGGCCGCTGCCCGCCGCCACCGACCCGGTCCGGATGCTGCGCGCCGTCGCCGAGGCCGGCGCCGAACTGGCCCGCCACAGCGGTCGCCGCTGCCTCGGCGCCGCCCTCGCGCTGCCCAACCCCGTCACCGAGCCGGACGGCACCGCGCTCGCCGCCCTGCACTTCGCCTGGCCCAGCGGCACGCCCGTCGCCGACCTGTACGACGTCGAGGTCGGCCGCGCGGACAACGGACCGCTCGCGCTCGACCCGCTGCCCACCTCCATCGCCAACGACGCCAACCTGGCCGCCCTCGCCGAGTACCGGCACGGCGCCGGCCGGGGCGCCCGCCACCTGCTGCTGGTCACCTCCGGTCACCGCGGCGTCGGTGGCGCCCTGGTGATCGACGGTCGGCTGCACACCGGCAGCGCCGGGCTCGCGCTGGAGGTCGGCCACCTCACCGTCGACCCGCAGGGCCGCCCCTGCCAGTGCGGCAACCGGGGCTGCCTCAACTCCGAGACCGACCCGGACGCGCTGTTCGCCGCGGCCGGGCTCACCCCCGGGCCGGACCGTCCGCTGCTCGACCAGGCCCGCGAGCTCTGCCGCGCCGCCGCCACCGACGAGCGGGCGCGGGCGGCCGTCGAGCACGTCATCGACCGGCTCGGCCTCGGGCTGGCCGGTGTCGCCAACATCCTCAACCCGGACCGGGTGGTGCTCAGCGGTCTGCACCTGGACCTGCTGGAGGCCGCACCGGACCGGCTGCGCGCGGTGGTCGCCGAGCGCAGCCTCTGGGGGCGCAGCGGTCGGGTGCCGATCGTCGGCGCCGAGCTGGCGCACAGCGCGCTGGCGGGCGCGGCCGAGCTGGCCTGGCGGCCGTATCTGGCCGACCCGCAGTCGGTGCAGGCGGGGGCGTAGCCGCGCGGGGGTGCCGGCCGGGGCGGTCCGCCGAGGGCCGTTGAGAGCTGTGGTGAGCGCCCGACCCGCGGATAAGCGGAAGCTGGGGCTGCGAAAACCGTCACTTATCGTGACTCTCATATACTCGTAGTGAGCAACCGGGGGGTTCGAGCGAGGAGAGTGACCATGGGTGCCCAGCTGAGCGCCGAACGGACCGACGATGTGGACCGCTCCGACGCGGCCTACCGGGGCTGGCTCAAGGAAGCGGTGCGCAAGGTCCACGCCGACGCCAACCGCTCGGCCGACACCCACCTGCTCCGCTTCCCGCTCCCCGTCGACTGGGGCATCGACCTGTACCTCAAGGACGAATCCACCCACCCCACCGGCTCGTTGAAGCACCGGCTGGCCCGCTCGCTCTTCCTGTACGGGCTCTGCAACGGCTGGATCCGCCCCGGCAAGCCGGTGATCGAGGCGTCCAGCGGCTCCACCGCCGTCTCCGAGGCCTACTTCGCCCAGCTGATCGGCGTGCCGTTCATCGCCGTGATGGCCAAGTCCACCAGCCAGGCCAAGATCGACCTGATCGAGTTCCACGGCGGCGAGTGCCACCTGGTCGAGCGCTCCGACGAGGTGTACGCGGCCTCCGCCCGGCTCGCCGAGGAGACCGGCGGCCACTACATGGACCAGTTCACCTACGCCGAGCGGGCCACCGACTGGCGGGGCAACAACAACATCGCCGAGTCGATGTTCGCTCAGCTGCGCCTGGAGCCGCACCCCGAGCCCGCCTGGATCGTCGCCACGGCCGGGACGGGCGGCACCTCGGCGACCATCGCCCGGTACGTGCACTACATGCAGCACGACACCCGGATCTGCGTCGCCGATCCGGAGAACTCCTGCTTCTTCGACGGCTGGGTCGGCCACGATCCGGACGCGGTCTGCGAGAGCGGGTCGCGGATCGAGGGGATCGGGCGGCCCCGGATGGAGCCGAGCTTCGTACCCGGGGCGATCGACCGGATGATGAAGGTGCCGGACGCCGCCTCGGTCGCCGCCGTGCGGGTGCTGGAGCAGATGCTCGGCAAGAAGGCCGGCGCGTCCACCGGGACGGGGCTGTGGAGCGCGCTGAAGATCGTCGCCGAGATGCGGGCGGCGGGGGAGCGGGGCAGCGTGGTCACCCTGATCTGCGACCCGGGCGACCGGTACCTCGACAAGTACTACTCGGACGACTGGCTGGCCGGTGAGCGGATCGACCTCGCGCCCTACCGCGCCCACCTGGAGGCGTTCCTGGCCGGCGCGGCCTGGGTCGGCTGACCCGGCTCGCGCCGAAGGCCGACCGTTCACGGCCCGGTGCCGCTTCCGGCACCGGGCTCCGTGTCGTGGGCGGTCAGGCGGGTCGGGCAGGTCAGGCGGGTCGGGCGGTCAGGGCGTGCGGGGCGGTCCGGCGCTCGGTCAGCAACAGGGCGGCGGTCACCGCGACGACGACGGCCGCCGCGCCGTGGACGCCGAAGGCGGTGGCCACTGAGCCGTGGTGGGTCAGCAGGGTGACGGCGTCGTCCAGCGGGATGAGCGCGTCCACCAGCAGCAGCCAGCCGAGGGCCCGCCGCTGGCCGGTGGCGAGCAGGACGAGCGGGGCGATGCCCGAGGCGAGATCCCGGATGCCCTTGGTGGAGAGGAACTCGGCGGCCTCGCCGCGCGGCCACTCGGGCAGGCCGAAGCCGGAGGCGGTGCTCTCCGGGGCGAACAGGTAGCTGACGCCCACGTAGCCGATGCCGAGCGCGATCAGCACGGTCAGGACGGTGGCGATCCGCCGTCGGACGGAGCCGGCGGCCGGGACGGCGGACGTGCGGGCGGTGGCTGCGGTGCTGGTGCCGGACATGGTGAATCCCCCTTGGAACCGTGAGGCTTGCGCTGAACTGACTGCTAGCGCCGCTAGGAACGAGAACGAAGCTAGCGCGTTCAGTGCTCGACTGTCTAGCGCTGCTAGGATCGATGTCATGGCAATCCAGGAGCGCCGCGAGCGCGAACGCGCCGAGCGGCATCAGCTGATCATCCGAATCGCCCGTGAGCTGGCGGAGGCCGAGGGGTGGGAGGCGGTGACGACCCGTCGACTGGCCGAGCGGATCGAGTACAGCCAGCCCGTGCTCTACAGCCACTTCGCCGGCAAGGACGCGATCGTGGCCGCCGTCGCGCTGGAGGGCTTCGCGGAGCTCGCCGCAGACCTGCGGGCGGCCACCCGGGAGGAGGCCGGGCCGGTCGAGGCCTTCCGTGCCGTCGCGGGCCGCTACCTGGCGTTCGCGGCGGCCAATCCGGCGCTCTACGACGCCATGTTCACCCTGGCGACGGACCTGCCGTTCGGGCGCCCGGACTCACCCGCCGCGCTGAAGGAAGGTTTCGCAGCCCTCGCCGGACCGGTGGCCGAGGTGGCCGGGGCCGAGGATCCGGAGCCCTTCACGGAGGTGGTCTGGGCGGCCCTGCACGGCCTGGCCACCCTCGGTCGGAGCGGCCGGCTCCGACCGGACCACGCGGAGTACCGCCTGGAGCTGCTGGTGGAGCGGATGCTGGGGAAGGAGGCGGCCCCGGAGCGCCGCTGAGCCCGTACCGCCGACCGGCATGGACAGGCCCGGCCCGGCATGGACCGCCCCGGTCAGGGCAGCGGGCCGGGTCACGCCGGTCGGCCACCGAACCCGGCCCCGCCCCGGTCAGGGCAGCCGGGCTCCCGGCAGGTCGGCGGGGACGAGCAGTTGGAGCTCCTCGGTGGACGGATCCGCGAGCTGGGCGACCCGCATGGCATGCCGTTCCACCATGGTCTCGAAGACCTGTCGGGCGGTGCGCCCGTTGCCGAAGTTCGGCCCGCGCTCCAGGGTGCCGAAGTGCTGGAGCAGCGCGCCCTCGGTGGCCTCGGCCAGCGCGTACTCGTGTTCGGCGCACTGCGCGCGGGCGATCTCCAGCAGCTCGTCCGCGGTGTAGTCCGGGAAGGTGACGGTGCGGGAGAACCTGGACGAGACACCGGGGTTGGCGGAGAGGAAGCGTTCCATCTCGACGGTGTAGCCGGCCACGATGACCACCACTTCGTCCCGGTGGTCCTCCATCAGTTTGACCAGGGTGTCGATCGCCTCGCGGCCGAAGTCCCGGGCGCCGTCCTCGGGTGCCAAGGCGTACGCCTCGTCGATGAAGAGCACCCCGCCGCGCGCCCGGTCGAAGGCGGCCGCGGTGCGGATCGCGGTGGAACCGATGTGCTCGCCGACCAGGTCGACCCGGGCCACCTCGACCAGGTGTCCGCGCTGGAGCACCCCGAGCGAGGCCAGGATCTCGCCGTAGAGCCGGGCCACCGTGGTCTTGCCGGTGCCGGGGGCGCCGGTGAAGACGAGGTGGCGGCGGAGCGAGGGGGCCTTCAGCCCGGCCTGACGGCGGCGGCGTCCGACCGCGATCAGGTCGATCAGGGTCCGGACCTCCTGTTTGACGGTGGCCAGGCCCACCAGCGCGTCGAGTTCGGCCAGCGCCTCGTCGGCGGGTCGGCAGTCCGGGATCGGCCCGATCGCCACAGGGGCCGTCAACCTCGGGGCCGTGGTGGTCAGTTGGGCGGCCCGGGCGGAGCGGGGGGCCGGCAGGTCGGCCGCGGGGGCGGCCGGGACGACGTCGTCCGAGGTGCAGGCCTCCACCACCGGGCCGGGTTCGGAGAACTCGAAGCCGGCCCGTTCGTTCTGCTCGGCCCGGCAGCGGGTCAGGACGGTCCGGCAGCCGTCGATGATGTGGAAGCCGAAGCCCTTGCCGTGCGAGACCCGGCAGTCCTCGAAGGTGCCCCGGCCCTGGGCCGAGACGTAGACGCCGGCGTCCGAGCTGGCCCGGACGGTGCAGTCGCGCAGGACGGGGTCGGCGCCCTTGGTGACGATCACGCCGGTGGCGACGTCGGAGATCTCGCAGTCGGTGAGCAGCCCGCCGCTGCCGTGGTCGCGGAACCAGAGCCCGGTGCCCGCCTCCTGGACCCGGCAGCCGCTCAGCGTCACCCCGGCGCCGCCGCTGACCGAGACGGCCGAGCTGCGGATCCGGCTGAACGAGCAGCCCTCGGCGGTGGCGGCGGAGTCGCGGTCCAGCACGAAGAGCGCGTCCGGCAGGTCGTGCAGCGAGCAGTCGGTGAGGGTGAGCCGGGCGCCGTCGCTGACCCACAGCGCCGGGTACTCGCCGGTCGAGCTGTGGATCTCGCAGGACTCGGCGGTGGCCTCGGTGCCCTGGTCCCAGACCGAGAGCGCGCCGCGCCCGAAGTCCCGCACGGTGCTGTTGGTCAGGGTGAGCCGGGCCCGGCCGCGCAGGTCGGCGCCGTTCTCCGGCAGGTCGTGCACCCGGCAGCCGGTCAGCACGAGTTCGGCCTCGCCGTCCAAGGTGATCCCGTTGCCGGTGACCCGGTGGATGTCGCAGTCGACCAGCCGCCCGCCGGCGTGGGCCTCGGCCTGGACGCCGCTGCCGCGGATCTCGTAGATCTCGCAGCCGGTCAGTTCGGCAGCGCTGCCCGGGTCGGTGAGGAGCACCCCGGCGCCGGTCGCGTGGTGGACCCGGCACCGTTCCAACGCGGCGGTGGCGCCGCCGAGTACGGCCAGCCCGGCCTGTCCGGCGGCGGCGACCTCGCAGTCCTCGAAGGCCGCAGCGGTGCCCTCGCCGCGCAGCCGCAGGCCCAGCCCGGTGGGGTTGGTGACCACACAGCCGCGCAGGGTGGGCCGGGCACCGTCGGTGACCTCGATGCCGGTGGCCGAGCGGGTCTCCACCCGGCAGCCGCTGAGCGCGGGCGTCGCCTCGGGGCCGGTGACCAGCACGGCCGGGAGGGAGCTGTCGCTGCCCTCGATCACCAGGTCGCGGACGGTGGCGGCGGCCGTGACGGTCAGCGGTACGCCGCTCGGCGGGTCGATCCGGACCGTGCCGGGGCCCTGCGCCGGGACGACCGTGACCGGTTTGTCCAGGACCACGTTCTCCCGGAAGGTGCCCGGCCGGACGGTCACGGTGTCACCCGGTTCGGCGGCCGCGAGGGCTTCCGTGAGGGTGTCGTACTCGCCGGCGCGGCGACGCCAGCGGGATGCGCTGTCCTGGGTGACTCGGACCCTGTGCTCAGCCATGACGGTCTGTCGTCCCCACCTTCGTCGAGCCGGCGATCAACGGGCCGTACGCGCGGGTGCGCGGCGGCCCGCCCACCGTAGCGCGCTCGCGCGGGTGGTCCGGCCGCCGCCCGTCGGGCCCGGCCGGGGACCGTTTCGTGTTCACCACATGTTTCAACGAGCGCGCACAGTTCGGGTTCCGAACGGGGCGCCGCACTCACCGGCCGGGGTGGCGCCGTACACGCTGGTGGAGACGGCGCCGCAGGCGGCGACGGCCGCGCCACCCGGGCGCACCCGAGGGTGGCGGAGCCCGGTGGCGGCCGCCTCGGGACCCGTCTGCCGAGCGCCCCGGAGCGGCCGGCGGAGGCGACGGCGGTCCGCGTACCGACGGCCCGTCGGCGGAGGGGGCGCCCCCACGGTGCGCGGGCGCCCCCGGCTCACACCCGCTCGTCCGCCGGCCGGTGCGCGCCGCTCTCCAGCACCTCGACCTCGTCGCCGAGGTGGAGCGTACCGAGCACGTCCCCCTCGACGCCGACCGGACGCTCGGGGATCAGGTTCTGCCCGAAGGCCGCCTTCTTCAGCAGCCGGTGGTGCCGGGCCAGGGTGCGCAGCGGCTCGGGGCCGCGCCGTTCGCCGCTCTCCTGGTCGATGGTGGTGACCACGCAGCGCCCGCAGGACTTGACCACCCTGAAGGTCAGCTCGCCGATCCGGATCCGGCGCCAGCCGTCCTCGGCCCACGGCTCGCTGCCGGAGACGATCACGTTGGGGCGGAACCGGTCCATCGGGAGCGTCTCGGGGCTCTCGGGGTGCTCCTGCGCGATCAGGGTGTTGAGCCGGTCCAGCGAGGCGGTGGTGGTGAGCAGCAGCGGGAAGCCGTCGGCCATCGAGACGGTGTCGCCGGGCGCGCTGAAGGAGGGGTCGACCGGGCGCGCGCGGGGGTCGTCCAGGTGCACCAGCCGGTAGTCGCCCAGTTGCTCGGCGATCCAGAGCTGGGCCTCCTTGGCGGCTTCGGCGGCGTGGAACCGGGTGCCCCAGACGTCGACCTCGGTGAGCGGGCCGCCGGCGGCGACGGCGGGGGCCGGGACCTCGATCCGGGAGCCGCCGGGGACGGTGAGCGCCAGCGCGCCGTCGGCGGTGGGCTCGGCGCGGATCTGGCCGAGGGTGGGGTGCTCACGCTGGCTGACGCAGCGTCCGGTGGCGTCCGCCAGCATCCAGCGCCGGTCGCCGGCCAGTCCCCACGGCTCGACCTGGGCGTGCTCGGGGCTCAGGCGGTACATCGACTTGACGGGGTAGACGTGAAGTCCGGTGAGCAGCATGCCCCCATCCTGCCAGCTCCCCGTGGACGGCCGGACCCCCGCCCCGGCGGTCCGCCGCACCCCGGACGCGCACGGACCGCCCGGCCGCCGTGGGGGTGGCGGTCCGGGCGGTCCGTGGATGACCCGTTTCTCCGTACGCCCGGCGCGGGGTGGCGTCGGGGTGGTGCTCAGGTGCTGTGGGTGGGGCCGGGTGGGGCCGGCCCGGAGGCGTCGGTCAGTAGCCCTGCCCCTGCGGCTGGTAGCCCTGCTGGAACTGGCCGGGCTCGCCGTACGGGCCGGGGCGTTGCGGCTGCATCGGGCGGATCGGCGCGACCGGGGCGACGGCCGGGCGCAGCTGGCCGCCGCCGAATCCCTGCTCGCCACCGTGGCCCTGGAAGCCGGAACCGGCCTGGCCCGAGCCGCCGAACGACTGCTGGCCGCCGAAGCTCTGCTGCCCGCCGAAGCTCTGCGGACCGCCGTGCTGCTGGCCGGCGGCGTTCGGCTGGCCGCCGAAGGAGCCGGGAGTGCCCAGCGGCTGCGCGCCGAAGGTCTGCTGGCCGCCCTGGCCGGCGCCGACGAAGGTGTTCTGGCCGCCGAAGCTCTGGCCGCCGGAGGGCTGGTAGCCGCCACCGGTGGCCTGCGAGAAGCCGGGGGCGGGAGCCTGCGGCCGCTGCCCGGACAGGTACGGCTGGGGGCTGCCGTAACCGGGGGCGGGCGGCTGGGGCGCGGCGGCGTACGCGGGCGCGGGCTGCGCCGGGATGTACGCCGGGGTGGGGCCGGCGGAGGGAGCGCTGCTCGGGCCGGGGCCCAGGGCGAGGCGCGCGGGCGGCAGCGCGGGGAGGTTGCTGCCGGGGGTGTCGTACCCGGTCGCGTACCGGTTCTCGTAGGACGGGCCGAGGCCGGATCCGTAACCGGACGAGAGAGCCGGCGGCAGGGCGGCCGGCACGTTGATGGGTGCGATCTGCGGGACACCGCGCTCTGCGACGAGGCTGTCGTAGATGGGCGTGCCGGAGGAGAAGGACGGAGAGGGGTAGCCGACTCCGTCGTAGGAGCGGGGCGAGGTCATGGGGCATACGGTAAGCCCACAATGCGCCTGCTGAGGAGAGTGGGAGGCCGAGCAGTTCGAGTGTTTACACAGTCTTCGCTCGCACAAAAGTTTCGAAAGTGTGAAGAACGGACATTCCGGCGGCGACTTCAGGCCAGCTCCGAACGGGGGTACGCGGTCGAACGGAGCCCGGACTGGGCCGGGGAAGCCCCCTGCGATGACGGGCCGGTGGACGGTTCGGGGCCGGCCGAAGAAACTTTTGCGGTCGGGGCGTGCGCCGGCGCATTCGAGCCCCCGCCGACGGAGCGGCGAGGGCTCGTGAATGTTTCGGGGATAAAGTTCCCGTGAGAGCTGCTCGGGGCGACAGAACCCGAGGTCAGCGTGCCTGTGCCGGGGCCGGCACGGCCTGCGCGGGGAAGCCCGGGCGGCCGGCCACCTCCGAGGTGCAGAACGAGCAGCGTACCGCCGCCACCGGGATCGGGCTCAGGCACTCCGGGCAGTCCGCCTTGGCCGCCGGGACGGGCTTGGCGCCCTCCAGCCTCGCCTGCAGCCGGCCGACCGGGACCACCACGATGAAGTAGATCACCGCGGCCACCAGCACGAAGCTGATCAGCGCGTTCACGAAGACGCCGTACGGGAAGTCGGTCCCGGCCACCGCGAAGGTCTTCTGGGTGAAGTCGCCGACGGCGCCGGTCGCGACCCCGATGAGCGGGGTCAGGAAGGCCGTGACGAATCCGGTGACGACAGCGGTGAACGCCGCACCGATGACGATGCCGACCGCGAGGTCCACGACGTTTCCGCGCAGCAGGAAGCTGCGGAATCCCTTGAGCACCGGGTGACTCCAAATCCGTACGGAGGAGGGTGAGATGGGACCACGGGCCCCGGCCGGACATCCTGCCGACCGGGCGTGCCCGCGGTCCAACCGCGTTCACCCGATCCGCCTAACGGGGCGGGGTGGCGTCAGGCGGCGCGCAGGCGCTCCGCGTACGGCTGGATCCGGACCACCGCCCCGGCGATCCGACGCACCGTGGGCGCGTCCATCTGGGTCCAGAGCGGCACCGTCAGGACCGAGTCCGCCAGCCGGTCGGTCAGCGGGAGCGACTCGGCCTGGTCGAGGTGGGCGTAGGCCCGCTGGCGCTGCACCGGCGGGTGGAAGTAGCGGCGCGAGTCGATGCCCTCCGCCCGTAGTGCGTCGGCGAGTTGGCGAGCGGTGAGCCCGAAGGCCGCGGCGTCCAGGATGAGCGTGAGGTCCTTGAAGGTGGAGACGTCACCCTCCTCCGGTAGGGCCAGGCGCAGCCCCGGCAGCCCGGCGGTCGCGGCGGCGAACTCGGCGACGAGTGTGCCCCGACGGGCCACCCTTTCGGGCAGGCCGGCCAGCCAGTTGAGACCGACGGCGGCGTGCAGCTCGCTCATTCGGGCATTCAGGCCGGGGAAGAGCGTGTCGTAGTCACCCGGGTTGCCGTAGTCGCGGGCGGTGCGCAGCCGCGCCGCGAGGGCGGCGTCCCGGGTGGCGACCAGGCCGCCCTCGCCGGCCACCGCGACCTTGGTGGGGCTCATCGAGAACACCTCGGCGTAGCCGAAGTTGCCGATCGGCACGCCGCGCCGGCTGCTGCCGAACCCGTGCGCCGAGTCGTACACCAGGGGGACGCCGGCCGCGTCGGCGACCTCCTGGAGGCGCTCCACCTGGCAGGGTGTGCCGTACACATGAGTGGCCATCAGCGCGGCCGGGCGGTCGGCGGCGGCGAGGCGGGCGGCGGCGTCCTCCGGGTCCAGGGTGATGTCCTGCTCGCGGGCCTCGGCGAACAGCGGGGTGCCGCCGGCCCAGTGCGCGGCGTGGGCGGTGGCGGAGAACGTGAAACCGGGCATCACCACCGGCCGGCCGTCGGCGACGCCGGCCGCCTGGAGCACCAGCATCAGGCCGGCGGTGCAGTTGGAGACGGCCACCACGTGCGGCACGTCCAGCAACCCGGCGGCGGCCTCCTCCAACTCGGCGACGGTCCGGCCGTTGGTCAGCTGCCCGCTGTCCAGCACGGTGCCGAGCCGCTCCAGCAGGGCGGCGCGGTCGGGGACCTGGACGCGGGTGAGCGGCAGGCCCTGCGGGAAGGCGGGCGTACCTCCGAGGGCGGCGGGCAGGGCAAGGGTGTCGGTGGTCATGGCGCGGTGGATCCCCCCTGGGTCGGTGACTGGGTCGGTGACTGCGGCGGTGACTGGACCGGCGGCTGCGGCGGTGACTGGACCGGTGACCGGACCGGCGACTGCGTCGGTGACCGGACCGGTGACCGGGTCGACGACCGGACGGGCGACCGGATCGGTGACGCTTCGTCGGACCCCGGCCCGCCGATGCTTACGGGGTGGGCCTCGGGCGGCCGCCGGCGCCCGCCCCACTGGCCCGGCGCGACCCGCCAGACCGGCGGCGGGCGGCGCCCGGCGGTCCCTCGGGTGGCGGTGGTGGAGGCGGCCGGGACCACCAGCAGGACCAGGACCAGGGGCAGCACCTGGACGCGCTCGCGCGACAGGATGCCCATGTTGTTGATGGTCGAGAAGGCCCAGCAGAACAGCAGGGTGTAGACGGCGGTGAAGGCGATGTACGCGCGTTGCACGAAGAGCCGGGGAAGCCGGCTGAGCCGTGGCCAGGCCCGGATGAACATCACCAGCAGCGCGAAGCACTCCACCGACTGGATCAGGTTCTGGATGTTCGACGCCTCGAACGGGAACGGCCGGAACAGCACGCTGACCACGGCGACTGGCAGCCCGGCCGGGTTCAGGCCGAACCGGGGCGCGGCGTCCTCCGGGGCGCTCGCGCTGATCATCGAGTTGCCCTGGCTGGTGCGCCGGGAGGTCTCCGAGAGGACCTGGTTCACGGCGTCGCCGCCGGTGCCGTCGGTGCCGAAGAAGGTCGAGACCTGCTGCAGCATCAGCACCGCCATCGCGCCGAGCACCAGGGCGGTCAGGATGGTCCGCAGCGGCCCGAGCGCGCTGACCTGCCGCGGGCGCTTGCGCAGCACGTAGGCGACCATCAGTCCGGCCCCGGCGAGCGCGGTGACGTGCGGGCGGACCATCGCGGTGCCGACCGACCCGAGCGCGATGCAGGCGAAGGCGCCGAACCGGCGGTCCAGCAGACGGGCGGTGCCGTAGGTGGTCAGGCCCAGGCAGAACATCATCCAGGCGTCCTTGCCGATGCTGGACGGCCAGAACAGCAGTGAGGGCAGGAAGAAGACCAGCTTGGCGTACTTGCGGGTGTCCGCCTCGGGGAAGGCGATCTGCAGGGCCCGCCAGAACAGCAGCAGGCCCCAGAAGCCCAGCCAGGAGAACACCAGGAAGCCGCCGATCAGCGACGGGCCGGTGATCGCGTAGACCACACCGGTCACGATGATGACGAAGCCGGTGCCGGCGACCTTCATCCCGAGGTCGTAGTGGACGCCGGCGAGGAGGTCGGCCTGGTCCAGGTAGGCGGCGAGCTCGGTGCCCTTCTGGTGGTACATCTTGGCGTCGGCCGCGCCGCCGTACAGCACGAAGGCCATCAGATAGCGGGGGAAGGCGCAGAGCAGCTTGGCGGTCATGGCCAGCATCAGCAGGGGGAACACGTCGCGCTCGGGGTTGGCGGCGGCGATCCGGGCCAGGGCCGGGGTGCCGACGGCCATCAGCGCCGGGAGGATCAGCAGCGCGCCCCAGGTGTCGTACGAGGTGTGCACCATGGCGACGACGAACAGCGACACGTAGCCCGTCACCAGCGTGGCGGCGACGGCGGACGGCCAGGGCACCCGGTCCCGGACGGCCGCGACGGCGGACGGCCGGGGCACGCGGCCCAGTGCGGCCCGGGCCGGAGCCGGCCGGGCCATCAGAAGACCTCCAGGTCGCCGAGGGTGAACCGCCAGTCGGACAGCGCCAGTCCGGTCCGCCCGGCCGGGGTGCGGGCGGCCAGCGTCATCCCGGTGCGGGGGGCCCGCAGATAGCCGGCCCGCAGCGCCGCGGCCGCGGCCTCGGTGCCGGGGGAGAAGTGGGTCGCGACGTGGTCGCAGCCGGACTCGCGGGCGGCGGCGCGCAGGAGCCGGGCCGCGCTGTCCCGGTCGCCGGGGCGGACCAGCAGGTCGGCGAGGGTGAACTCGGCGAGCGGCCCGCGCCGGCGTGGCCGGCCGATGGCCAGCCCGGTCAGCTCGCCGCCCCGGTGGCAGGTGAGGACCCGGTAGTCCAGGCCGGGGGCCTCGGCGTAGCGCCAGCGCAGGAACTCCGGGGTGCGCAGGACGGCCAGTCGGGGATCGGCCCGGTCGGCGGCGGCCCGCTCGCGCAGCAGCTCGGCCAACCGGCCGTCGGCCGTCGGGCCGGCCGTACCGGTCGAGCCCTCGTTCGAGCCGATCGAGCCGTTCGGGCCGGTCGGGCCGTTCGGGGCACCAGCCGGGTCGTCGGCCGGGCCGGTGCCCGCCGGTCGGTCGGCGAACCACGACCGGGCGGTCGGCAGCCGGCAGACCGGTGGTGCGGCCGCGCCGGCCGGGGTGCGGGCCAAGGCCGCCCGCACCCCGCGGGCGAAGGCGGCAGGACGGACCGGGCGCAGCGCGACCGGCACCCGGCCGAGCTCCTGCCACCCCATCCTCCGGTACCCGGGCAGACTGTTTCCGTTGGGCGTGTTGAACACCAACTCGGCCTGACCGGAAACCTGTTCGAGCAGGTCCAGGGTGAGCCGGCGGAAGATCCCACGGCCCTGGAAGTCCGGGCGGGTGGCGGTGTCCACCGGCCGGACGGCGGTGACGGTGCGGCCGGTGCCGCCCTCGTGCCACTGCCAGCGCAGGAAGAGCCGCACGCCCGCGAGCCGTCCGTCCGGGGTCTCGGCGACCAGCCCGGGGCTGGCACCGAAGGGCCCCAGACGGTGCTTCCAGGTGAAGAAGTCGGCGGTGCGGGTGCCGGTCGGGCCGCCGGCCAGGGAGGCGGTCAGCAGGTCGAGCACCGCCGGGAGGTCGGCCTCCGCGAGCGGGCGGATGGTCAGCTCGGCAGGGGCGGGCAGGGCGCTCACGTCCGGACTCGCTCTCCGTTCGGTGCTAGGAGCCTTCGGGGGATCGACGGGGACGTCGACACGGCGCCTCAGCGCCGCAGGACCTGCTCGTACACCGCCTCGACGGCCCGCTGGGCACCCGCGACGTCGAAGTGTGCGGCGCGTTCCCGGGCCGCCGCACCGAGGCGCTCCCGCAGCTCCCGGTCGTCGGCCAGCCGGCCGAGGGCGGTGGCCAGGGCGGCCGGATCGCCCGGCTCCACCAGCAGACCCTGGTCGCCGTCGTCCAGCACCTCCGGCATGCCGCCCACTCGGGTGACGACGGCCGGCAGGCCGCTGGTCATCGCCTCCATCAGGGCGACCGGCAGCCCCTCCTGACGGGAGCTCAGGGCGAAGACGTCCAGGCCGGGCAGCAGGGCCGGGACGTCCGGCCGCGAGCCGGCGAACAGGACGCTGCCGCTCGCGCCCAACTCGTCGGCGTGGGCGCGCAGTCGGCTCTCCAGCGGTCCGGCGCCGATCAGCACCAGCCGGGCCCGGGGGTGGTGCCGGCGCAGCCGGGCGTGGGCGGCGAGCAGCGTGGCCTGGTCCTTCTTGGGCGTCAGGTTGCCGACCGTGCCGACCACGAACGCGTCCTGCGGCAGCCCGAGTTCGGCCCGTGCGGCGGCCCGTGCGGCCGGTCCTTGCGGGGCGCCGGCCAGGTCCGGTCCGTGGTGCACCACGTGTACCCAGGCGCCGGGGCGGCGGCGGGCGGCCGGGATGGTCCGCGCGACGGCGTGCGAGACCGCGACCACCGCGTCGTTGCGCCGGTACGTCAGCGCGTTGGCCCAGCGGGTGGCCGGGCGGTAGCGGTCCCAGACGTTGTGCTCGGTGTGGACCAGCCGGGGCGAGCCCGCGCCGCCGAGCCCGTACGAGAGCAGCCGGGCGGCGGTGGCCGGGACGGGCATGTGGGTGTGCACCAGGCCGTAGCGGCGCTCGGCGAGCAGGCGGCGCAGGCGCAGCGGCCAGCGCGGGTCGGCCCGGCCGGGGGTGCCCGGCGCGCCGCCCAGGCAGTGCACCCGCACCCCGGCCTCGGTGAGCGCCGGGGCGAGCGCGTCCTTCCAGGGCAGCACGTACGCGACCTCGACCTCGTAGCGTGAACCGTCGACGTGGCGGGCGCAGTTGAGCAGCAGCTGCTCGGCGCCGCCGCGGCCGAGGCCCTTGGCCAGCCAGAGCACCCGGGTGCGCCCGGTCACCGCTCCTCCGCCTCGCGCAGCAGGGCCGCTCCGGTCGGGTCGCCGTCGGCCGCGCCGGCCTCGGGGCCGTGGCCGTTGCGGCCCGGTCCGGCGGGACCGGCGCCGTTCCGCCCCGGGGCGAGGGCGTCGCGCCGGGCCCAGCTCGGCGCCGCCCGCTCCGTGCCCCGCTCCGGCCCTCGGTCCGTGCCCCGCTCCACAACCGGGGCCGGGGTCGGGGCCGGTGCCACCGCGCGCGGCAGGGCCGCCCGGTCGGACCGGCCGCCCGGTGCCGCCGGACCGCCGCCCGCCGTGGTGCGCCGGCGCCGCCCGGCCGGTCCGAAGCTGGCGAGCAGCGCCACCCCGGCCACCGGCACGCCGGTCCGGGACAGCAACTCGGCCACCCGGTCGGCCTGTTCGGGGGTCACATTGCCACTGCGCACGGTGACCAGCACCGCGTCGGCGTGCTGGACGAGGTCGTACGCGTCGTTGGCGTGCAGCAGCGGCGAGGTGTCCACCAGGATGACGTCGGCGTACCGGCGGGCCCGGCGCAGGACTTCGGCGGCGCGCAGCACCAGCGCGGCCGGGTAGGCGGTGGTGTTGCCGCCGGTGATCAGCGAGACACCCGCCACGTTGGTCGGCCGGATCAGCTCGTCCAACTCGCCGAGCTGTTCGCCGCTGAGCAGTTCGGCCATCCCCGGGCCGCCGCCCACGCCGAGGTGGGCGTGCAGCTGCGGGTGGCGGAAGTCGCAGTCCAGGACGAGGACTTCGCGCCCGGTCTCGGCGAGGGCGGCGGCCAGGTTGGCGACGGTGGTGGTCCGCCCGTCACCGCTGCTTCCCGAGGCGACCAGGACCACCGGCGCCGGATCGGCGAGCCGGCGGGGGGCGGGCTCGGCGCGCTCCCACCCGGTGTGACCGGCGGCCGAGCGGCCGAGCGCGTCCGGGCCGGTGAGCAGCAGCGTGGAGCGCAGTGAGCGGTACGCCTCGGCGGCCGGGTCCGAGGGGCGAGCGCGCACCAGCGGCTCGCGCAACCGCCGCAGCCGGCGGGAGAGTTGCGGCACCTCGCCGATCACCGGCAGGTTGAACCCCTCCTCGACGGCGTTGCGGGTGCGCAGCCGGGTGTCCATCCGGCTGAGCATCAGCGCGGCGACGACGCCGAGGCCGAGCCCGAGCGCGACCGCCAGGCCCAGCCGCACGCTCCTGCTGGGGGAGGAGAGGAGGTTGCCGGCGCTCTGCCGGGCGTCGATGCTGCCCCACTGCTGGATGGCGTCGGTCTGGGCGCCGTTCTGCAGCTTGCTGATCGCGGTGAGCGTCGCGGTCAGCGAGGTGGACGCGGCGGTCAGTTTGGGCTGGAGCTTGGGCTGGTCGCCGGCCGAGGAGCGGTTGAACTGCTGCTGGACGTCGTCGAGCTGCTTCTGCTGGGCGTCCGCCTGGGCCTGGAGCTTCTTGACGGTCTCGGCGGCGCTCTTCGCGGACTCGTCGCTGAAACCCTTGATGATCGCGGCCGAGTAGGCGGCCGCCAGGTCGGAGCAGGACTGCTGGGTCGGCCCGGTGGTGGCGATCGAGAGCATCTGGGCGCTGTCGGCCGTCACGGTCCGGCGGGCGATCACCGCCGCCGCGTCGGCGATGCCGAGTTGCCTGGCCGCCGCCGTCGCGACGTCCGAGCCCTGCGCGTACGAGAGCACCTGGTCGGCCCGCACGGTCTCGCCGGCCCCCGCGACCGGCGTGATGGCGACCTTGCACTTCCATTTGGCGTTGTCCACCGTGTCACCGGTGGGGGTCAGCAGCCAGCCGACGACGAGTGCGGCGAGCGTGCAGCCGACGAGCAGCCGCCAGTACCGCCGCAGGACGGTGAAGTGGTTTGCCGGTTCCACCGGTCGGATCCCCTCGCGTTCGTGGTGCGGTGGTGCTGTCGGGCTCCCGTCGGGAGCACGGTGGTCCGGGTGCTGCTGTCTGTCCCGCGCCACGCTCTCGGCCCGGTGGAATCCCTCGCCCGATGTCGCAACCCGCCCCCCTGACGACTCGCTTCCCCGCGGCGGGGCGGCGCCGGCCCGGGGTGCGCCGGCCCGTCCACGTCCGCGCACCGGCCCCCGCCCGCCGGTCTCCCTGCGATGCTTGCCGAGCCGCGACGTGCGGCGCAACCGCTTTGGCGATACTGGGCCCGCCGGTGGCCGGGAGTGGACAGCGAGCGGTCGGATCCCGTCAGACCGTCCGCATCCGCATCCGCAGCGAGCGTTCGTAGAACTCGACCATCTGGGCCGACACCTGGTGCAGGGTGAACGAGGTGAGGAACCGCGCCCGCGCGGCCTTCGCCCGGACCCGGGCCGACGCCCGGTCCTCCAGGGTGTCGACGAGGGCCGTCGCGAACGCGCCCGGCTGCTCCGCGGGCACCAGCCGGGCGTAGTCCTCCGAGCCCACCGTCTCGCGCAGCGCCGGGACGTCCGCGCAGACCAGCGGCACGCCGACCCCCATCGCCTCCATCGCCGCGCTGCCCAGCCCCTCCCAGCGGGACGGCACGGCGAAGGCGTCGGACGCGGCCATCAGGTCGAAGACGTCGCCGCGCGGCCCGAGGAAGCGCACATTGCCCGTCACCCCGGCGAGCGCCGTCAGCCGGGCCGTCTCGGTGCCCTCGCTGCCGGCCAGCAGCAGCACCGCGTCCGGCTCCGCCCGCAGGACCGCCGGCCACGCCTCCAGTAGCACGTCCAGGCCCTTCTGGTACTGCTGGCGTGCCGCCGCGAGCACCACCGGAGCGTCCTGCGGCAGGCCCAGCGCGGCCCGGACGGCGGCCCGGCGCTCAGGGGTGACGATGCCCAGCAGCTCCGGGTCGCGCCCGCGCGGCACCACGTCGATCCGCTCCCGCGGCACCCGCAGCCGCTGCGCCATCGCACCGGCGACGTGCCGGGTCAGCGCGTGGAACCGGCGGGTGCCCTGGGCGGTCGCGGCGTCCACCGCCTGCGCGGCCCGCACCTTCCAGGGGCTGAGGCCCCGCGCGTTGAGGTGTTCGGGCCCGTACGCCGAGTTGACGAGACTGGAGACCACCGGCGTGCGGGCCGACAGGGCGGCGGCCCGGCCGAGCACGTCCGACTCGTACAGGGTGGTGTGGACGAGATCCGGGCGGCGCTCGCGGACCAGCCCGCGCAGCGCGGTGACGGTCCGCCCGCGGGTGGCCCGGCCGACGCCGAACACGTCGGCGCCGGCTTCGGTCAGCTCCGGCTGGAAACCGGCGGGCGAGTCCTTGAGGTACGCGACATCCAGCTTCACCCCGGCCCGCACCAGTTGGGGGGCCATCGCCACCAGGCCCTGCTCGGCCCCGCCGACCCGGCTCACGCTGTCGATCACATAGAGCACATGCACAGGCCAACCCCCGCCCTCCTGGGCGCGGCCGGTCTCCCATGCCGGCCGGCACCCTGACTGTCGATCAGCATCGCAGGTGGCGGCGCCCGGCCGCCAGGTGTTCGACCAGGAGTCTGCCCGCCGCCCGGAGCGGCCAGGGGCGCGTACCGGGGCGCGCGAACGACGCGGCAGCGTACGACGGCGCTCGGCCAGCGCCCGACAGGGGTACCCGCGCTGGCGCACGGGCCACCGCCGGGTTGCGTGAAGGGGCTGCCCCGCGCCTCCCCCTGTGCCAAGGTCGTCCCCATGCCCGACGCGACGCCGGCGAAGACGGCCGGAACCCGCCCCCGCATCCTGCACGTGATCACCGACCCGCGCCGCCGCGGCGCCCAGAACCTCGCCCGGGACCTCCACCGGGAACTGCGCCGCCGGGGCCAGGCCTCCGCCCTGCGCGCCCTCGCCCCGCACCCCGACGCCGCCCCCGACGCGCCCGACACCCTCGCCACCCCGGTGCTCGGCCCCAGCCGGCTGCACCCCGCCACCCTGCGCGCCCTCCGCTCCGCCGCGCGCACCGCCGACCTGGTCGTCGCGCACGGCTCCGCCACTCTCCCCGCCTGCGCCCTCGCCCTGGCCGGTACCCGCACCCCGTTCGTCTACGTCTCCATCGGCGACCCCCGGCACTGGACGGCGAGCCCGCTGCGCCGGCTGCGCACCGGCGCCCTGCTGCACCGCGCGGCCGCCGTCACCGCGCTCGCCGACGAGGCCCGCACCCTCCTTCAGGAGCACTTCAGGCTGCCCGCCGGCAAGGTCCGCACCATCCCCAACGCCCGCCGCGCCGACCGCTATCCGCCCGTGGAGGGCGAGGCCGAGCGGCGCGTCGCGCGTCAGGCGCTCGGCCTGCCCGTCGACGGTCCGCTGGTCGCCTGGGTCGGCGCGATCGCCCCCGAGAAGCGGCTCGACCTCGCCCTCGACGCCCTGGACCGGCTGCCCGACGTCCGGCTCGCGGTGGCCGGCGACGGCCCGCGGCGCGCCGCCCTGGAGCGGCATCCGGCCGCGGCCCGGGCCCAGTTCCTCGGCACCCTCGCCGACCCGGCGCCGCTCTACCGGGCTGCCGACGCCCTGTTGCTCACCAGTGACAGCGAGGGCGTGCCCGGCGTCCTGATCGAGGCGGCGCTGGCCGGGCTGCCCGCCGTCGCCACCGATGTCGGCTGGGTCCGTTCGGTGGTCCGCGACGGTGTCACCGGTGCGCTGGTCGCCCCCGGCGATCCGCTCGCGCTCGCCGAGGCGTTGGCCAAGGTGCTGGCCGGTGACCGGGCGGCGCTCGGCGCGGCCGCCCGGGAGCACGTGCTGGAGCACTGCGAACTCGGCGTGGTGGTCGACGTCTGGCAGCGGCTCTTCACCGAACTGTGGGGCCGCTGACCGGGGGTGCGGTCGGGCACGAGGCGCAGCCGCCCGGGCCGGGCTGGGCCGATCGGGCGAATCCCGGCCGGGTCCCCTCGGGGTGAGTGGCCGATGACGAACCGTCACCGTCACACTGCCCGGTGTGAAATCCCTGCTGAGGTCCACCGTCCTGCTGGCCGTCGCCACCGGGATCGCCGCGTCCCCCGCCCAGGCCGGCGCGGCCACCACCCACCAACCGTCCCGCGAGGGCTCCCAGGCCATCCGCGTCGACCAGCTGAAGCCGGTGCGTGAGAGCGCCCGCACCGAGGCCGTCGAGTTCTTCTGGTACGACTGCGGCCACTCCCAGCAGCTGGAGCAGCCGCTCCAGGCCTGGGCCGAGAAGCACCGGGCCGACGTCAACCTGCGCCGGGTGCCCGCGATCTGGCAGGGCAGACCCGAGGAGCGCGTGCAGCGCGGCCACGCGCGCCTCTATTACACGCTGGAACGCCTCGGCCTGGTCGAGCGCCTGCAGACCAGCGCCTTCCGGGCCGTCCACTCCAACGACCAGGACCTCACCACCGAGGACACCACGGCTGACTGGGCGGTGCGCCAGGGCATCGAGCCGCAGGCCTTCCGCGACGCGTACCGCTCCGCCGACGTGCAGCGGTCCGTCGAGGACGCCGCCTCGCTGTTCGTCCGGTACCAGATCAACGAGCTGCCCACGGTGGTCGTCCAGGGCGAGGAGCGGACCTCGCCGACCAGGGCCGGCGGCGTCGAGGCGATGCCAGGCGCCCTCGACCGGCTGGTCGAGCAGGACCAGCAGCGCAACCCCCGGCACTGACCGCTCTCCGGTCCGACCGATCACCTTCACCGAACCGACCCCCGGCGACCACACTCTGTGCCAGAGTGGACGCCGGGTCGCACCGCCGGGATCGAGAACTGCCGTGGTGGCGGGCCCACTTCTCGATACCGGCGGTACCGGAGAGGGCAGGGGTCCGTGGGGGGACAACGCGCGCAGCTCGTCGACGAGCGCGACAGCCAGTCATCGGCCGCGTCGAGGCGGCCCGCGGTCGCCGACGGGCCGCCGCCCGAGCTGGTCTTCAAACGCCGGCTGCGCCCCGCGCAGGTGGTCCGGGAGCTGTGGGGCGCGCGGGAGCTGGTCCGGGCCCTGGCCGAGCGCGACCTGCGGGCCCGCTACAAGCAGGCGGTGCTCGGCTTCGCCTGGGCGGTGCTGACCCCGCTGGCGCTCTGCGCCATCTTCACCCTCGTCTTCCACCGTGCCGTGAAGATCGACACCGGCTCGGTGGCCTACCCGCTCTTCGCCTATGTCGGCCTGATCGTCTGGCAGTTCTTCAGCAACACCATGAACCAGGGCGCGCTGAGCCTGGCCAACAACCTCAGCCTGCTGAACAAGGTGTACTGCCCGCGCGAGGTCTTCCCGCTGGCCACCATGCTGGTCGCCAGCGTGGACATGGTGATCGGCGTCGGCGTCCTCGGCCTGCTCTTCCTGATCTTCTGGACCGCCCCGGCCGCCACCTTCCTCTGGGTGCTGCCGCTGCTGGCCATCCAGTTCGCCTTCACCTACGGCGTCGCGCTGATCCTCTCGGTCGCCGTCGTCTATCTGCGCGACGTCCGCCACCTGCTGCCGATCATCACGCAGATGGGCGTGTTCGCCACCCCCGTCGCGTACCCGCTGGCGCAGATCCCGCAGCGCCTGCAGGAGATCTACGTCGGCTTCAACCCGCTGGGCGCCGTCATCGAGGGCTACCGCGGCGCCCTGCTGTACGGCGACGCGCCGGACGGCACGCTCACCTCGATCGCCGCGGTCTCCTCGCTGGTGTTCCTGGTCGGCGGCTACCTGCTGTTCAAGAAGCTGGAGACGGGGATCGCCGATGTCGCCTAGCCCCGCGCACCCCCTGGGCACCATCCGCACCGACCAGGTGTGGAAGCGCTTCAAGGCCGACCAGCAGCGGATGCTGCTGCGCGACAAAGTCGACTCGATGGCCCGCCGGCTGCGCGGTGAGAAGGGTGAGGAGTGGCGCTGGGCGCTGCGCGACATCACCCTGCACATCGAGCCGGGCGAGTCGGTCGGTCTGATCGGCTCCAACGGCTCCGGCAAGTCGACGCTGCTGAAGATGCTGACCCGGGTGATGTACCCGTACGGCGGCGTGATCGACGTGCGCGGCCGGATCGGTGCCCTGATCGAGATCCGGGCCGGCATCCACCCGGATCTGACGGGACGTGAGAACGTCTACCTGTTCGGCGCGTTGCTCGGTCTGCGGCGCCGCGAGGTGGCCGCCCGGTTCGACGACATCGTCGAGTTCGCCCGGCTCGGCGGCGCGATCGACCGGCAGGTGAAGTTCTACTCCTCCGGCATGCAGATGCGGCTCGGCTTCGCCGTCGCCGCCTACCTGGAGCCCCATGTGCTGCTGGTGGACGAGGTGTTGGCGGTCGGCGACGCCGTCTTCCAGCAGCGCTGCCTGGACCGGATGCGTGAGGTCGCCGAGCAGGGCACCACCATCGTCTTCGTCTCCCACGACCTGCCCGCCGTGGAGTCCATCTGCCGGCGCGGGATCTGGCTGGAGCAGGGCTCGGTGCGGGTGGACGCGGGCATCAGGGAGGCGATGGCCGGCTACCGGAGCTCCATCGAGGCGGAGTCGGAGACCGGCGGCCGTACCGGCGAACCGC
This sequence comes from Kitasatospora sp. NPDC050463, assembly GCF_040655255.1. Taxonomy (NCBI): domain Bacteria; kingdom Bacillati; phylum Actinomycetota; class Actinomycetes; order Kitasatosporales; family Streptomycetaceae; genus Kitasatospora; species Kitasatospora sp. NPDC050463. Next base: position 22,990 of record NZ_JBFAJO010000049.1, on the reverse strand, counting down.
TGCAACTGCTCGGGCACGCCGTCCGGGGGGAGGACCGCGACAGCCTCACCAGCGACGAGCCGATGACGGTCGAGCTGACCCTCGGCGGCGACTACCGGGGCGACGCCACCCTGCACCTGGGCGTCAGCGAGGGCACCTCCAGTCCGATCTTCCAGATCAGCCACGAGGTCCGGCTCACCGGGGAGGACCACCAGGTCGCCTGCGTGATTCCCCGCCTGCCGCTGCCGCGCGGCCGCTACACGCTCTGGGCGGGTGTCTACAGCATCGGCCGGACCGACGGCGGCACGCTGATGGGCTGGCACCCGGTCGGCCAGTTCGACGTGTTCGGACCGATGCTGGACTCGCCGCCGCGCGCGGTCGTCCTGGCCGCGCCGGTGTTCGTCCCGCACCACTGGGAGGAGTGACCCGTGAGCCCTGTCCGGGTGCTGGTCCACCTCAACAACCTCGCCCTGGGCGGCGCCCAGCTCAACGCGGTCGACATCGCCCGCACCCTGCGCGACCGCGGGCACGATCCGGTGCTGTTCGCCCAGGGGGTGGCCGGCCCGGCCCCGCTGCTCGACGTCGCGGCCGGCCACGGCCTCGACGTGGTGGTCGCCGGCGGGCCCGACACCCCGCGTACGGCTGTCCGCCGCCGGCTGGGCCGCCTCGCCGCCGAGCACGGCAGTCAGCTGCTGCACGCCTGGGAGGTCCGGGCGGCCCGCAACTCCTACTTCGGACCCGGGCGTTACGGCCGACTGCCGGTGGTCACCACCTTCTACGGCATCCGGATGCTGCGCGGCCTCCCCCGGCACCAGCCGCTGGTGCTGGGCCTCGGTGCGCTGCTGGGGGACGGCCGGGCCTTCGGCCACCAGGACGTCAGCCTGATCGAGCCGCCGGTCAACACCACCACCGACGCGCCGGGCCGGGTGGACGGTGCCGCGTTCCGGCGCGAACACGGCATCCGGGACGACGAGTTGCTGCTCGTCATCGTCACCCGGCTGGTGCCCGCGCTGGAGAAGGACGCCGGTGCCGAGCTCACCGTCGAAGCCGTCCGGCAGCTCGACGACCGGCGCGTGCGGCTCGTCGTCGTCGGCGCCGGCCCCAGCCTGGAGCGGCTGCGCGCCCGCGCCGCTTCGGCCAATGCCGCGCTGGGCCGCCAAGCGGTGCTGGTGCCTGGGCAGTTGGCCGACCCGCGACCCGCCTACGACGCCGCCGACGTCGTGCTCGGCATGGGCGGCTCGGCCCTGCGCGGCCTCGCCTTCGCCAAGCCGGTCGTCGTCCACGGCGCCGCCGGCTACACCGCCGTCCACGAGCCGGGCCCGCTGGTCGAACCGCACGCCTCCCGGTGCATGTACGGCTTCGGCGACGGCTCGCGCGGGCCCGAGACGCTGGCGGCCCAGCTCCGCGACCTGCTCGACGACCCCGCCCGCCGGGCCCGGCTGGGCGCCTGGGGGCGGGAGTGGGTGGTCGGGCGGTTCTCGCTGGACGGCGTCACCACCGCCTTCGAGGACCTGTACACCCGGGTGCTGGCCCGCCCGGCGCGGGTGACCGGCTGGTGGAGGGACCTGGAGCAGATGACCAGGTACGAGTTCACCAAGCCGGCCGCGCTACGGCTGCTCGGGCGCTGACGGCAGGCCCTCGCGGCGCAGCAGCAGGGTGACGAAGCCGAGCGTCCCCCGGTAGCCGTGCAGCCACTCGGCGCGGTGCCGGTCGGCGGCCTCGCGGGCGGCCGCGGCGTCCGGGTGGTCCGGGTGGTCCAGCGCCCACTGCGCGAGCGAGCCCGTCCAGGAGAACTCGTAGTCGTCCCACTCCTGGAGGCTGCTGACGTAGCCGTACACCGGGGTCCAGCCCTCCGCGATCACCCGGTCCGTGGTGGTCGCCAGATCCGCGAACTCGTCCCGGGTCGCGCCCAGGCCGTCCAGCGCGGCCTGGGTGGGCTCGCGCTCCCAGAATCCGTCGCCGACCATGACCAGGCCACCCGGCGCCAGGTGCGCGCGGGCCGCCGCGAGCGTCGGCATCAGCCCACCGAAGGCGTGCGTCGCCCCGATGTTCAGTACCAGGTCGAACGGCTCGCGCGAGCTGAACTCCTCCGCCTTCTGGTGGTGCAGGCCGAGCCGGCGCTGCACCCCGAGCGCCTCCGCCGTCTCCCGGGCCCGGGTCAGTGCCGCGGCGTCGAGGTCCACCCCGACCGCCTGCCAGTGCGGGCGCGCGGTCAACGCCCGCACCAGCCAGCCGCCTTCCCCGCAACCGAGGTCCAGCGCCCGCCCGGTGTCGGTGTGCTCGGTGGCACGGGCCAGCAGCCGGGCCACCGACTCATCGGTGATCGGCGCGGCGATCGGGTGGTGGACATGGGCGAGGCGGGAGATCGTCTGACGATTCATCTGATCATTGTGGACCATGGACACCTCAGTACGTCCGGCCCTTCCACTCCGCTCCGCGGCCCCGCCAGTGCTGCACCGCCGAGTCCACCGTCATCAGCAGGTACAGCGAGGCCGTGAACGGCAGCAGCAGTGCGGCCGGCGCCGGCTGCCGGTAGTAGCGCAGCATCGGCAGGAAGGTGCCCGTCATCAGCGCCCACGCCGCACCGCCGGCCGCGGCCACCGCTCCGTGCCCGGCGACCAGCCCGGCCACGGTGGCGGCCGGTGGCACCAGGTAGACCAGCGCCAGCCCCAGCACCGTCCCGGCCAGCAGCAGCGGGGAGTGCCGCAGCTGGGCGTAGGCGCTGCGCGAGACCATCCGCCAGAGCTGGGCGAGCCGCGGGTACGGACGGACGCTGTCCACCTGCTCGGCCAGGCCCAGCCAGATCCGGCCGCCGGCCGCCTTCACCGCGCGGGCCAGCGACACGTCGTCGATCACCGCACCCCGGATCGCCGCCACCCCGCCCGCCCGCTCCAGCGCCTCCCGCCGCACCAGCGAGCAGCCGCCCGCCGCGGCGGCCGTCCGGGCCCCGGGCCGGTTGCTGCGGCGGAACGGGTACAGCTGGGCGAAGAAGTAGACGAAGGCCGGCACGATCAGCCGCTCCCAGCCGGTCTCCACCCGCAGCCGGGCCATCTGGGAGACCAGGTCGCGCCGGTCGCTCTCGGCGGCGGACACCAGCTCGGCGAGCGAGTCCGGGCCGTGCGCGATGTCCGCGTCCGTGAGCAGCAGGTACTCGGCGTCCGGGCCGGCCAGCTCGACGCCGTGCCGCAGCGCCCACAGCTTGCCGGTCCAGCCGGGCGGCAGCGGGGGAGGGGTCGTGACGGTCAGCTCCAGGCCCTCGGGCCTGCCGAGCGCGGCCGCCAGCGCGCCCGTCCCGTCCGAGCTGTGGTCGTCCACCAGGATCACCCTGGCCCGCCCCGGGTACTTCTGCGCGAGCAGGCTCGGCAGGCTGAGCGGCAGCACCTGGGCCTCGTCGCGGGCCGGTACCACCACCGCGACCTGCGGCCAGCGGGCCGGCGGCCGGCGGGGCGGCAGCCGCACGTCGGTGCGCCAGAACGACCCGTGGCAGCAGGCCAGCCAGAGCCAGACCAGCAGGGAGAGGACGGCGATCCACAGCAGGACGGTCACCCGGGCAGTCTGCCGCACCCAGGGCCCGCAGCGGTGGATCGACTAAAGTCTTGCCCTGTGAAGATCGCACTGATGGACTCGGGAATCGGCCTGCTGGCCGCCGCCGCCGCTCTTCGGGAGCTTCGCCCGGACGCCGACCTGGTGCTCTCCTCCAACCCGGCCTCGATGCCCTGGGGCCCGCACACGCCCGAGGAGATCACGGCCCTCGCGCTCGGTTGCGCGCGGGCGGCGGCGGCTTTCGAACCGGACGCGCTGGTGATCGCCTGCAACACCGCCTCCGTCCACGCGCTCGACGCGCTCCGGGCCGAGCTGGAGCCCACGCTGCCGGTCATCGCCACCGTCCCGGCCATCAAGCCGGCCGCCGCGCTCGGCGGGCCGGTCGCGATCTGGGCCACCCCGGCCACCACGGGCAGTGCCTACCAGCGCGGCCTGATCCGGGACTTCGCCGGACCGGCGGCCGTCACCGAGGTCGCCTGCCCGGGCCTGGCGGACGCCATCGAGCACGGCGACGAGGCCGCGATCGACGCGGCCATCGCCGATGCGGCGGCCCGTACCCCGGCGGGCACGGCCGCCCTCGTGCTCGGCTGCACCCACTACGAGCTGGTCGCCGACCGCATCCGCACCGCCGTCGCGCCCGCCGCCGCCGCGCACCTCACCCTGCACGGCTCGGCCGACGCCGTCGCGGCCCAGGCGCTGCGCCGGGTCGCCGACCCCGCCCGGCGGGGCACCGGCACGCTCACCGTCCTGCACGCGGGCCGCAGTGCCACCCTCCCCGCCGCGGTCCTGCTCTACCCCCAGGGCCTCGAACTCACCGCCCCCGCCGCCCCGGCCGCCTGACCTCGCGGCGGCCGCTCCGTCCCACCGCCGGCGGCCGGCGGTCCCGATCGTCCCCCCGGCCGGCCGACGCGATCGGGTGGAGATCACCGGCCCGGGCTGAGACCCTTACCCGGTGGATTCCGAACTTCCCGGCGACTGGACGATCGAGCGCGTACGCGCGCTGTCGGGGGACGAGACCGCGACGCTGCTCCCGCTCCAGCGGCTGGTCGTGGTCGAGTCGGCGGGGCAGGCCGACTACGAGGTGCTCTCGCCCGAAGTGATCATCGACTTCCGCGGCCTGTGCCTGGTGAGGGCCGCGGGTGACGACGACTGGTACATGGGACAGGTCGACTCCGACGGATCGGTGATCTGCTGGTCCTCCTACGGCAGCGACCTCGGTGCGGCCATCCTCGGCCTCTGATCCCGTACGAACGCGCCACCCGGCCACGCCTGAGACGAGCCCCGGTGCGGGCTGGCGCCCTCCGGCCGGTGCGCGGGAAGTCGGATCCGGCCGACTTCCCGCGCACCGGGCGCGTCCGCCGCGCCCCCGGCCGCTACGCCACCGCCTGCCCGCGCCAGCGCCGGTAGGCCGGCTCCAGCCCGGACAGGATGGTGTCGAACCGGCGCGAGCTGGTGGTCGAGTCGACCTGGAGGCGGCTGATCTGGAGCGGGTGGTCCGGGAGGCGGGGGCCGAGGCGGTGGTCGGAGAGGAACCCGAGCCGGTACCCCAGCTCCTGCAGGACGGTTTCGGCGCGCGTGTCGTGACCCCCGTCGGGGTAGGCGAACGCGATCGGCGGCTCGCCCAGCCAGCGGGTCAGCGCCTCGTGGGCGCCGGTGATCTCGGCCCGGACGGTGGCGTCGTCGCAGCGCCCGAGGCACGGGTGCCCCTGGGTGTGGTTGCCGATGGCGACGCCACCCTCGCGCAGGGCGATCAGGTCGGCCGGGGTGAGCTGCTCCTGCCGGGGCGGTCGCCGGTCCGCGCTGACCCGTAGCTCCTGGAGGCTGCGCCGCCGGTCGGGATCGGGCATGGCCTTGAGCCGGCGCAGCAACTGCGAGGGGTGCCCGCACTCCAGCGAGCGGGCGCGCCCGCCGTGCCGGGCCAGGAAGTCGGCCTCGTGCCACCAGAACGGCCGCTCCGTGCCGATCAGCTCGGAGATGACGAACGCGGCCGCCGGGATGCCCCGGTCGTTGAGGGCCGGCAGGGCGTGCGTGAGCACGCTGCGGTCGGCGTCGTCGAAGGTGACCAGCACGCTGCGGGCGGGCAGCGGCCGCCGCTCGGCGACGGCCTGCTGGACGGCTGCCAGTGAGACGGGCGTGGCGAGTCTTCGGAGCCGGTCGAGCTGGACGCCGAAGGACCGTGGATCGGTCACGCCGTGATAGGCGAGCACGGCGAGCCGCTGCGCGGCCCGGGCCCGGAAGAGCGGTTGGACGGGGGCGAAGCGCAACCAGTCGCCCCGCTCCTCCGGCCGGCCCGCCTCGGGCTGCGCGGCGTGCCGGCCGCGTGGCAGCGGCTGGGGCACCGCGCTCACCGCCTGCGCGGCCGTCGGCCGGCCGGGTGCGGACGGTGCGGGTGGCGCGGTCGCGGGCGGTGAGGTCATCGGTGGTGCGGCCGCCGAGCGCCCGGCGGCCCGTCGCCGGGCGGCCGGCTGCCCGGCGGCCGCCTGCGGCGACGAGCGCACGTTCGCGCTCGGCAGGGTACTGATGACGGACCCGACCCGGGCCACGGAGGTCGACATCGTGGACTTGGACTGCGGCACGGTTCCCCCTCGGTCGCCGGTGCGGCGTGGCGGTACCGCCGGAGGATGGAGCCCGGCCTCCGACTCCAGGGCGCGGCGGCTCCGCCCCCTGGTGTTTTCCGGTCCTCGGCGGGGACTCCCAACCCGCACCGCGGACGGCTCCTGGATCGCTCAATGTAGTGGAGACGGATACGCCTGGTAGATGGTTGTACCGGACAGCCGAGGATTTTTCGCGGGTCGGGAACAGGCGCCCCCGAGCGCGCGCCGGAGCGCTCACGACGCCCGTGCCGCGCCGGGTCCTGGTCGCGGAGAGTAGTCGGAAAACGGTGTCCTGCGGGCTGCCTCCGGCGCTGCTCCGGGGTACCTTGGCCTCATGGCAGATGCGGAACGTGATCGTTTGCAGCCTCATGGTGCGACCCGGATGGCGCGCGTGTGGAGCGGTGGCGCGCTGGTCACCCACCAGCTCCCGCTGGCCGTGGTCGGTCTGGCCTGTCTGGCGCTCGGCATCGTGGTCGCCGTGGTGGTTCCGGACAGTGACGGTCCCGCGTGGGCGATGGCGGTGGCCGGCTGCCTCGCGGCCGGTGTGCTGCTGCTCGGCCGGATCGCGTTCGCCCTGCTGCGGTACCGGCGCGGCGCCACCCTCTGAGGCCCTCGGGCGCGGCGGCCGGCGCGCCCGCGCGACCCGGCCCGGCCGGCCACCCGAGCGGTCCGCCACCGGTCGCCGGCTGAACAGCCGATCGAGTCCAGCCGGTCGGATCGGCCGGTTTCGGCCCATCTGCCGACTTCTTCTCGCTTCTTTCACAAATCCGGGCCATCAGCCCCACAGTTCCCCCTACTGTGATTTCCGTCCGGCAGCCAACTGCGCCGGATGCGAGGCCACTTGACGGCGCCGGGGAGGGTGCCGCAGAGGGGGGAGCGATGAGCGGCACCGCCGTGCCCGGGGCGTCCGAGGCGGCCGGATCGGCCGAAGGCATCCGCACCAGGGTCAAGCGCCAGCTGGCCCGCCGGGTCGGAGCCCGGCCGGGCGAGGGCGCCACCGTCCTGATCTACCACCGCGTCGGCGGTGGCAGCCCCGACGAGCTCGACGTCACCACCGCCGGCTTCACCGCCCAGGCCGACCTGCTCGCCGAGCTGCCGCCGGGCCGGGTGGTCTCCCTCGACGAGGCCGCGGACCGGATCGAGGCCGGCCGCCGCACCCCCGCCGTCGTGCTCACCTTCGACGACGGCTTCGCCGACGTGTACGACAACGCCTGGCCGCTGCTGCGCGAGCGCGCCCTCCCGTTCACCGTCTACCTCGCCAGCGGCCACGTCGGCGGCGAGATGCGCTGGGAGGGATCGACCGCCAAGGCCGCGGGCGCTCCCGCGCTCAGCTGGGAACAGCTGCGGGAGATGACCGCCTCCGGTTTGTGCACCGTCGCCAACCACACCCGCAGCCACGCCCGCCCCGAGCTGCTCACCGCCGCCGAGCTGGACGCCTGCAACGACGACGTCGAACAGCACCTCGGTCTCCGCCCCCGGCACTACGCCTACACCTGGGGCGTGCCGGTGCCCTCCATGGAGACGGCGCTGCGCGCCAGGTTCCGGACCGCCGCCACCGGTGAGGTCGGGCGCAACGTGCCCGGCGTCGACGCGGTCCGGCTGCGCCGGGTGCCCGTCCGCCGCACCGACCCGATCGACTTCTTCCGCGCCAAGCTCTACGGCCGGCTGATCCCCGAGCGCGCCTACGCCCGGATCGTCGCCACGGCCAAGGCGGTGGGCGCCCGTGCCTGAGCCCGCCGCCAGGCCCGGAGCACCCGCGCCCGTGCCTCGCGGACCCGCCCCGCGGCTGCGCGGCCCCGGCGGCCGGCCGCTGCGGGTAGCCCACCTCACCACCGTCGACATGAGCCTGCACCTGCTGCTCGCCACCGAGCTCAAGGTGGACCTGGAGGCAGGCTTCGAGACCTACGGCATCAGCGCGCCCGGCCCGTACGTCCCCGACATCGAGGCGATCGGCGTCCGGCACGAGCCGCTGCACGCCCTCACCCGGGCCTGGCAGCCGCGCGCCGACGCCGCCGCCGCCCGGGAACTGCTCGCCGTGCTGAACCGGCTGCGCCCCGACGTGCTGCACACCCACAACCCCAAGACCGGCGTCCTCGGCCGCGTGCTCGGCCGGCTGGCCCGGGTCCCGGTCGTCGTCAACACCTGCCACGGTCTCTGGGCGCAGGCCCACGACCCGCTCGCCAAGCGGGCGTTCGTGCTCGGCGCGGAGGCCTTCGCCGCCCGGTTCTCGCACGCAGAGCTGTACCAGAACGGCGAGGACCGCCGCACCCTGGCCAGAGCCGTCCCGGGCCGCCGCTCCCGCGTCGTCGGCAACGGCGTCGACCTCACCCGGTTCGCGACCGCTCCCGGCGACCGGGCCCGCACCAGGGCCCGGCTCCGCGCCGAACTCGGCGTCGGCCCGGACGAACTGCTGGTCGGCGGCGTCGGCCGGCGGGTCGCCGAGAAGGGCATCGGCGAGTACGCCGAGGCGGCCCGCGCGCTGGCCGGGAAGGCCCGGTTCGTCTGGATCGGCCCGGACGATCCCGACAAGCCGGACGCCCACGGGGCCGAGTCCGGGGTCGAGTTCCCCGGCCCGCGCAGCGACATGCCCGCGGTGTACGCGGCGCTCGACGTCTTCGTCCTCCCCTCCTACCGGGAGGGGTTCTCCCGCTCCGCCATGGAGGCCGCCGCCGGCGGCCTGCCGATGGTGCTCAGCGACATCCGCGGCTGCCGTGAGATCGGCACCCACGACGAGCACCTGCTCCTCGCCCCGCCCGGGAACGCCCGGGCCCTCACCAGCGCGCTGGACCGGCTTCTCACCGAGCCGGGCCTGCGCGAACGGCTCGGTGCCGCAGCACGGTGCCGCGCCACGGCGCACTTCGACCAGCGCGCCGTCGCCGGGGTCTCGCTGGAGACCTACGCGGCCGTCGCCCGCGCCAAGGCACTGCCCTGGACGGTCGACTGAGTCCACGTACTCCCACACACCGCATCAGGGGGAAGGACCGTCATGAAGCGAGGGGGGGACCTCGCGGTCACCGTCCTGGCCGGGATCGTCGCGATCCCGCTGGGCCTGCTGATCGCCCTGCTGATCCGCTGCACGATGGGCGGACCGGCGCTCTTCCGCCAGACCAGGACCGGATGGCGCGGAAAGGAGTTCGAGATCCTCAAGTTCCGCACCATGCGGGACAAACGCTTTCCCGAGGAGCCGGACGCACCCCGGATCACCCGGCTCGGCGGCCTGCTCCGCAAGACCAGCCTGGACGAGCTGCCGCAGCTGTGGAACGTCGCCCGCGGCGAGATGGGCGTGATCGGGCCCCGGCCCACCCTGCCCGAACAGGTCGTCCACTACTCCCGCCGCCAGCGCGGCCGGCTCGACGTCCGGCCGGGCCTCACCGGCTGGGCCCAGGTCCGGGGCCGCAACTCCATCACCTGGCCCGAGCGGATCGAGCTCGACCTCTGGTACGTCGCGCACCGCTCGCTCCTGCTGGACCTGCGCATCCTCGCGCTCACCGTCGGGGTGCTGCTGCGTCCCAGCGGCGTCACCGCCGCCGGCGGGGTCAACCCCGGCTTCCCCGCGCCCACCGAGCCCCTGACCACCACCCACGAGCCGGCCGCCCCCGTCGTCCGCCCGCTCACCACGATCAGCCTGCCCCGGCAGGCCACCGCGCCCCGGCTGGCGCAGCCCGTCCGCGCGGCCGCCGAGGAGGTGTCCTGAACCCGGGAACGGGCAGGATGGCCGCCATGGCCACCGAACACCGAGAACTCTGGATCGCCGGCGCCGGCGGCGTCGGCCGCGAGGCGCTGGACACCGCGCTCGCGGCCGGTGACCCGGTCGCCGGTTTCCTGGACGAGCGCGGGCACGGCGGCACCGTCCGCGGCCTGCCCGTCCGCCGGCCCGACGACATCCCGGCCGGCGCGCGCTACCTGGTCGGGATCGCCGACCCGGCGGTCCGGCAGCGGCTAGCCGCGCTGCTGGACGGCCGGGGCGCGGTGCCCGCCACCCTCGTCCACCCCCGGGCCCTGATCGCGCCCGACACCGAACTCGGCCCCGGCTGCCTGGTGATGGGTGGCGCGTACGTGTCCAGCAGCGTGCGCCTCGGCGCGCACAGCCAGGTCCACTACAACGCGACCGTGGGCCACGACAGCGTGTTCGGCGAGCGGGTGACGGTCTACCCGGGCGGCAACGTCTCCGGCGCCGTGCTGCTCGCCGACGGCGCCACCGTCGGCAGCAACGCCGTGGTGCTGCAGGGCCGCAGGATCGGCGCGAACGCCTTCGTCGGCGCGGCCGCGGTGGTGACCAGGGACGTCCCGGCCGGTGTGATCGTGGTCGGCTCACCGGCCAGGCCGCTGGTCAGGACGCCGCCCCGGTAGGCGTCCACCGATCGGTCCCGCGAGGCCGCGCCGCGCCGGATAGGGTGCGGACCATGGCTATCCCCGCGTTCCTCGCCGACCTCCGCGCCGTGGTCGGTACCCGCCCGCTCTGGCTCAGCGCCGCGGTCGCGGTCGTCCTCGACGGCGATGACCGGGTCCTGCTCGTCAGGCGGGCCGACGACGGGCGTTGGGCCCTGCCCGGCGGCATCCTCGACCCGGGCGAGCAGCCCGCCGACGGCGCGGCGCGGGAGTGCCTGGAGGAGACCGGAGTGGTGGTCGTCCCGGAGGCGCTCGCCTCGGTCGACGTCTCGCCCGAAGTCATCTACCCCAACGGCGACATGACCCGGTACCTGGTCCTCGTCTTCCGCTGCCGCCCGGTGGGCGGCGAGGCCCGGGTCAACGACGACGAGTCGCTCGCGGTCGGCTGGTTCGCTCCGGACGAGCTGCCGCCGATGGTCGAGGCGGAGCACCGGGCGCTGCGCCAGGCCCGGGAGTGCCGGGGCGCGGCGCGCTTCGAGTGGCAGGGCACGGAGCGACCGTGACCGGACGACTGGCCGACATTCCCCTCCCGGACGGGTCGGTGGAGGTTCGCGGAGCCCTGCACCTGGAGCGCACCGCGCACGGTCTGCGGCCCTGGCGGCTGCCGGCCTGGACGGCCGCGCAGTTCCCGGACGAGGCACTGCTCAGGGTGGCGCAGATGCCGTCCGGTGTGCGGCTGGCCTTCCGGACGGCGGCGACGGTGCTCGAACTCGCTATCCAGGCGCCGCCGGAGCCCCCGCGCCCGGGCGCGGTCGAGCTGATGCTGGACGGCCTGCGGACCGACCGGGCCGCGCTGCCGGCGGCCGGCGGGCCCGCGGTGCTGCGCTTCACGGTGGGAGCGGGAGCGGCCGTCGCCGGCGGCGCCGAGCGGGAGGTGGAGCTGTGGCTGCCGCAGTGGACCTCCGTCGAGCTGGTCGCCCTGCGCGCGGACGCGCCCGTGCTGGCGCCCCGCCCGAGCGGCCGCCGCCGCTGGTTGCACCACGGCAGCTCGATCAGCCAGGCCCCGGAGGCCGATTCGGCCGCGGAGACCTGGCCCTGGATCGCCGCCGACCGGGCCGGCGCGGACCTGCTGAACCTCTCACTGGCCGGCAACGCCCATCTGGACCCGTTCACCGCCCGGACGGTGCGGGACCAGCCGGCCGACCTGATCAGCCTCAAGATCGGCATCAACGTGCTGACCGCGGCCTCGTTCCGGCGGCGTGCCTTCGGACCGGCCGTGCACGGCTTCCTGGACACCGTTCGCGAGGGCCATCCGGACACCCCGCTGCTGCTGGTCTCCCCGGTGCTCAGCCCGCCGTTCGAACGCACGCCCGGGCCGGGGCGGTACGAGCAGACGGCCGACGGCCCCCGGTTCGCCGCGCTCGGCGACCCGGCGGACATCCCGGCCGGGGCGCTCACCCTGGAGACGGTCCGCGCCGAACTGGCCCGGATCGCCGCCGCGCGGTCGGCCGGCGATCCCCACCTGCACTACCTGGACGGGCTGGCGTTGCTCGGGCCGCGGGACGCCGACGGGCTCGCCGACCTGCTGCACCCGAACCCGGCCGGGCACCGGCTGATCGGCGAGCGGTTCGCCGAGCTGGCCTTCGGCCCGGGCGGTGCCTTCGCGCCGGCCCGACCCGGCGCGGCCTGACCCCGCGGGCCTGACCTCGCGGGCCTGAGTGACCCCGCACGAGACTGAGCCCGCGCGGGCCCCGGCCGGCCCTCAGAGCGTGCGGAACCACTCCGCGGTGCGCTCCAGCCCCTCACGCAGCGGCACCGGCCGGACCTGAGGGAACAGTTCGCGCAGCCGCGCGTTGTCGGCCTGCGAGTCCCGGACGTCGCCGGGCCGGGGATCGGTGTGGGCCACCGTGACCGGCTGTCCCAGCACCGACTCCATGGTGGTGACCAGCTCCAGCAGCGACGTCCGGGTGCCGAAAGCCAGGTTGACCGGGTCGGGGTGCACCACCCGGCGCAGCACCGCCTCGGTGATCACCTGGGTGACGGTCCCGACGTAGGTGAAGTCCCGGCTCTGGCCGCCGTCCCCGTGCACCGTCACCGGCCGCCCGGCCAGGGCCGCGGCCAGGAAGGCCGGCACCACGGCCGCGTACGCGTGCCCGGCGGGCTGGAGCGGGCCGAAGACGTTGAAGAACCGCAGCGGCAGCACGCCGAGCCCGTAGCAGTGGTGGTAGGCGGCCAGGTAGGACTCGGTGGCCAGCTTGCTGACCGCGTACGGGCTCATCGGCGCGGTGCGCATGGTCTCGCGCTTGGGCAGCTCGCGGTTGGCGCCGTAGACCGAGGACGAGGAGGCGGCGGCCACGTACGGCCCGCCGGCCCGGCGGGCCGCCTCCAGCACCTCCAGGGTGCCGGTCGCGTTGGCGTGGTGGCTGGCCAGCGGGTCCGCGACGGAGCGCGGGACGGACGGCAGCGCGGCCAGGTGCACCACGGCGTCGGCCCCCGCGAACGCCTCGTCCAGCAGGGCGCGGTCGAGGATGCTGCCCTCGTACAGGGTGGCGTCGACGCCGGCCAGGTTCGCCTTGCTGCCGGTGGACAGGTTGTCCACCACCCGGACCTGGGCCACCTCGGGGCGGGCCAGCAGGGCCCGGACCAGGTTGGCTCCGATGAATCCGGCTCCGCCGGTGACGACCACGCGCATGGCTGAGGCTCCCCCTCCGCACCGCCCGGCCCGCTCGGCCCGGTCCTGTGCCGATGGTAGCCGGGCGGTCACCCGCGGTGGGGTGGAACGCCGAGACGGGCCCGACGGCCGGCGGCGGCTCAGTCCTTCTGCTGGCGGTACGCCTCCTCGGCCGCGTCCAGCACCGCCGCGAGGTCGCCGCCGGCCGTCGCGGTGGCGACCGCGGCCACCGCGCCCTCCACGAACGGGGCGTCGGCGAACCGGACGGGGAACGGCAGCCCGTGCTCGTCCGCGTCGGTGAGCAGGGCCCGGACGGTGGACACCGCGCTGCCGAGGTCGGCGAGCACCACCACGCCGTGCCCCTGGTCGACCCGGCGGGTGGCGGCGGCCACCAGTACCGCGCTGATGCCCGGGCCGGCGAGCAGGTCGCCGCCGGTCGCGGCGACCGGGGCGGGGGAGTCGGAGCCGGTCAGCGCGAGCGCCAGGGCGCGTGCCGCGGCGGCCAACTCCTGGCTGTGCGAGACCAGGACGATGCCGACCCGTCCGTGGAGGGGCGGCCGGCCGGCCGCCGGCCGGGGCAGCGGGGTGCGCGCGGGCGGGGTGCGGGGCGCCGGGGGGTGGGCCGAGGGGGCCTCGGAGATGGGGATGACATCGGCGCTGGTGCCGTCCCGGCGGCTCATCGGCTGCTCCTGGGGGCGTCGGTGTGAGGGCCTTCCACACTCTGGCAGCTCGGCCGCCGCCCGGCGGGGCGGGACACGCTCTCCGTGGGGGCGCCCGGCCCGATCCCGGCGGTGCGAGGGGTGTGGCCGGGCCCCGTCCGGCCGGGCGCCTCTCGGCGTGGGGCGGTGGCCCGCCGGGCCCGCCGGCGGAGCGTCGGCCCCGGTCGGGGGAGTCCTCGGCAACCCGCTGACCCGGGCGGCGGCGGTGACTAGGCTGGCCTCGCAAAGCCGTCGGGAGGAGACCAGAAGTGCCAGCCAATTTCGGGACTGACGTGGATTCGGCCATGGACGCGGCCGTGGAGGCGGCCGTCGAGATGCCCGCAGCGGCGCCGGAGCTCGCGCCGAGCGGGAAGCCGAAGGTGGACTTCACCGGGGCGACCTGGCTGTGCAGCAGCCAGGGGGTGGGGGACGTCCAGATCGCGTTCGTGGACGGCTACATCGGCATGCGGGACGGGCGCCAGGAGGACGGGCCGGTCCTGGTGTTCACGCCGGGGGAGTGGCGCGCCTTCGTGCTCGGTGCCCGGGACGGCGAGTTCGACCTCACCTGAGGACCGCCCGGGAGCCCACCGGCGGAGCCGGCCGGAGCGCCGGCCGGAGAGCTGGGGGAAGAGCTGGGGGAAGAGTGCCGAAACGGGCCCTGTGAGGGGCCCGTTTCCATCTTTTGATCAGCTTTGAGCGTACCCGGTCATAAATTCTGTTGACTGTTAGACAAGTGCAGCTCAGAGTATGAGCACAGGCAGACGCCGTGCCCACCGCCCCCACGCGGCCAGACACGGCGCCTGCTGTGCAGCCCGGCAGCAATGCCGGACCTGCCTCCCAGTCATCCCCTGCGCACCGGGGGTGCGTTGGCCGGTCCCGGCCCACAAGGGGCCGGCAGTCGCCGGGAGGCTGACACCGGAGCCGAGAGCGACTCGACGTCGGTGCCGGGTGCTCGGGACCCGCACGCCCCCACGCGGCGGCGTCCCGAGCAGATCCGCGGGAGCGACGGGCCGGGGCCCCGCGGACCTTGCTTGTGAGGTGGAACTGTTGGCTTGTGTGCTGTGCTGTGTGCGACGACGAAGCTGGGTGCTCGGCGGTTCGGCACGACGGAGTGCACAGTGAGGGATACGCGTGTAGGGCCGCGTTGCGACGTGCCGTCCCCCCGGAGGGTGAAAACCCAGAACGGCTGTCGTGCTGAACCGAACGTAGCCCGGACGGTTGCTCAGAGTCAACATTGGTCTCTGAGCGTGGATCTCCGTCCAGGCCCCCACCCACCCCGCGAGAGTGGTGTGCCGGGCACGTACGATGTTCCCATGTCTTTTCTCCGCCGTCGCTCCGGCCAGCCCGCCGGCCCGGACTTCGACGTGCTCGCGATGGACCCGGGCGACTGGCCCGGCGACTTCGGTGCGGCCATGATGACCGGCCCGGACGGCTCCTGCCAGGGGATTTTCCTCCGGTACGACCTGTTCGGAGGCAGAGGTCCGGCGATGTTCATCGGCAACCTCCCCGACGGCTCGCCGGCCCGCGAGACCGGGGACGAGGTGCCCTTCGAGGTCCGGCAACTGCTCGCGGCGCTGGAGAACGAAGAACCGGTCGAGTTCGTCTCGGCGGAGGACTTCCCGGTGATGCTCGGGGATGATCTGCTGATCGTGAAGAAGGTCAAGGTCAGCGAGGGCCGGGTGTTCTGCTCCCAGTTCGGGCGCAGCGACGGCGTCCAGGTCACCATCGCCTCCTGGGACCGACCGATTTCGGACGACCTCTACCAGCTGCTCAAGCCGCTTCCGGCGGACATGTTCCAGCAGGGCTGACGGGCACCCCGGCCGGGTCCCGGCCGGGGCCGGGTCCGCGCCACGGGCGCTGCTTGACGGTTTCGATCAACGCTTCGTACAGTCGCGAACATGTCGTGCCGTCTCCCGCTGCTGACCCGTCGCAGCTACCTGGACCTGCGGCGCACCGCGAGCGCGGCGTGTCGGGGCCACTGAGGGGGATTCGTCCCCGAGGCGGCGGGTGGCCGGCCGAGTGGCCGGCGCCGATCCGGGGGCGGTCGTTCCGCTGACCTCCGGGGTCGCCAACCGGTACCGCGCGCCCGTCCGGCGTGCCGCCCGCACTTGCCGAGCCCACGCTGCCGCCCGGAGGCACCAGCCCCATGACCACCATCGCCGCCGACCAGCCGCCCGTCGCCGCCGCCCTCGCCGGGCTGCCCCGGGTCGTCGACCTGCTGGCGGCCCGCGCCGAGGAACACGACCGCGACGCCACGTTCCCCTACCAGGGCATCGAGGCGGTGCACGAAGCCGGCCTGCTCACCCTCACCGTCGCCCAGCGGTACGGCGGCCCCGGCGGCACGCTCGCCGACACCGTCCGGGTGCTCGCCCAACTCGGCCGGGGGGACGCCTCGGTGGCCGTGGTCACCGCCTTCACCCTGTTGCAGCACGCCGAGCAGGCCCGGGTGTCGGGCTGGCCGACGGCCGGCTACCGACGGCTGCTCACCGAGTCCCGCCGGGGACCGGCCCTGGTCAACACCCTGCGCGCCGAGCCCGGCGGCCAGGCCGGCGCACCGCCCGCCACGGTGGCCCGGTGGGACGGCGACGGCTGGTTGCTCAGTGGCCGAAAGACGTACTGCGCCGGCGCCGAGGCGCTGGCCTGGATGGCGGTCACCGCGCGGACCGACGAGCCGGTGCCGCGGGTCGGCACCTTCCTGGTCCGGGGCGAGAGCGAGGGCATCGAGGTCGACCCGACCTGGGACCAGCTCGGCCTGCGGGCCAGCGTCAGCCACGACGTGGTGCTGGACGCCGTCCGGGTGCCGAGCGAACTCGCGCTCGGCCTCACCGCCCCGAGGAGCGGCCGAGCCGGTGAGCCCGCCCGCGACGCGGCCGCGCCGCCCGGAGCGGCCGTCACCGGTAGCGCCGGAGCCCCGGAGAATCCGGTGTCCGCCGCCGAAGTCACCCGCGCCTGGCACGATCTGGCCCTGTCCGCCGTCGCCCTCGGGGTGGCTCGCTCGGCCGAGCAGTGGCTGGTCCGCTTCCTCAACCAGCGCACCCCCGCGAACCTCACCGAGCCGCTCGGCAGCCTGCCCCGCTACCGCTGCGCACTGGGCGAGATCGAGACCCAGCTGATCGGTGCCGAGGAGCTGGTCAACGGACTGGCTCCGCGGGTGGACCGGGCCGAGCCGGACGCCGTCGCCCGGACCGGTCCCGCGCAGTTGCTCGCCACCCGCGCGGCGATAGCGGCCGTCCAGCAGGCGGTCTCGCTCACCGGCAGCCCCGGCCTGAGCCGCCGTCACCCGCTGGAGCGTTACCTGCGCGACGTCCTCAGCAGCCGCGTCCACTTCGCTCCGGACGAGTCCGTCCTGGACGCCGCCGGTCGGGCCGCCCTCGAACGCGGACGACGCCCCTGACCGGCTGGTCCCGGCAGCCCGGCTCCGCCGGAGGCACGCCCGGCCGGGCAGGTCCGACGGGACCGGCCGGACGCCTCCGACCGGCCGGACCCGTCGCCGCGCTCCTGCTCAGCGGGTGCCGACGGCGGCGCGGACGGCCCGGCGGGCCAGGGCCGCGTCGTCGTACAGCCGGCGGATCATGATCCGCTGCTCCTCGCCCGCACCGGGCACGTCGTACAGCCGGATCTCCCGCATCAGCACCAGCACCAGGTTCACCAGGAACGCGTCCCGGGCCAGGGTGCCGCCGCTCTGGGCGAGTTGGCTGATCTGCCGACGGGCCGCGGTGTCCCCGGAGAGCACGCTCCAGAGCACCGCCAGGTCGTGGCCCGGCAGGTACCAGCCGGCCTGCTCCCAGTCGACCAGCACCGGCCCGGACGGCGCCAGCAGCATGTTGCTGAGCAGGGCGTCGCCGTGGCAGAGCTGGAGCGGGGTGTGGCTCAGGCCGTGCAGCAGGCCGCGCAGATCGCCGGCGTCCCGGTCGGTGAGCTGGCCCACCGAGTGGTAGCGGGCGATCTCCAGCTGGTAGTCCATCCGCGGCTGGAACACGTCGGTCGGCGGCCGCCACAGGTTGAGCGTGCGGACGGCGGTGAGCAGGGCCCGCACCTCGCCCGGGGTGGGCGCGTTGACGGGGTGGCGCTCCCGGGCGGCGGGCCGGCCGGGGACGCGCTCCATGACGAGCACGCAGCGGTCGTGGTCGGCCGCGACCAGCCGGGGCAGCCGCACCGGCGGGCGGTGCCGCACGAAGGCCCGGTAGACCGCCACCTCGTGGTGGAAGTCGGCCACCAGCTGCTCGAAGTACTCACTGCGCACCGCCTGCGGGGCCAGGCACTTGGCGACCACCGGCGCCCGTCCGATGGTGCCCGCCACCAGGATGTGGCGGCTCCCCTCGCGCAGCACCTGGCGCGGGGTGAAGGCGGGACATATCCGGGCGACACCCGCCAGTGCGGCCCGTACCGCGGGGGTCTGCAGCGCCGCCGGGTCGATCCGCTCGGGGGCGCCGGGCTGGCCCGGCCGCATCGGCGGGCGCAGCAGCCGGCCGTCGCCCGGCCGGACGCCCGGGATCCGGGCGCCCACCGGCAGGACGGACTCGGGGCCGCGCAGCCCCAGCGCCGTCCGGGCGGCCTGGCCCCGCGCGTCCGTGGTCCGGCCGTCGGCGCCGCGCGGCACCGCGGGGCGGCTCGGCGGCGGCAGCTGCTTCGGACCGGGACGGCCGACGGCCGCGCCCGGGGGGCGCAGTGGGGTGCGGGTCGCGGTCGGCGTGGGGGAGGTCGCTGAGGAGTACATGGGGTGAGGGTGGTCCCTTTCTGTCCGTCGGCGGGTGCGCCCCGCGGTGCGGGGAGGGCCGGTGCCGCGTGCTTCCTGGCGTGACGGCGGCCCTGTCTCGGTGCGGTGGGTGGAGCGCGGGCGCCGGGCACGGACGCGGGGGCCGGAGCCCCTTGCTACGGCGGTGCTCCGGCCGTTCGCACCCTGGGGAATGCGGACGGCCGGACTGCCGTGGCCGTGCCCGGCGCCCCCGCGCCACCCGGCCGCGCCACCCCCTCGGGTGAGGACCGGGGACGCCCCGTGACACGGTCGGGGGAGTACCCCCGACCTGTCCGGGGCGCCGCCCGACCCGAGGGGCGAGGTGGCGCACCTCTACATCACACCCGGACGGCACTGGTTAGTAATGTGGCGGACCCTGGCGAAGCCTGGCGAATGCTCGCCTGGCACATGACGGAGCCTCTAGCCTCGAACCAGCCGAGGAACCTGGGGGCTTCACATGAGTAGGGGACCCAACACCCGACTCGCCGATCTGTTCGTCCTGACCGGATGGTCGAAGGGCGAGCTCGCACGGCTGGTCAACCGGCGTGGTGCCGCGATGGGACAGCAGCAGCTGTCCACCGACACCTCGCGGGTCCGGCGGTGGATCGAGCAGGGAGAGATCCCGCGCGATCCGGTGCCGAGGGTGCTGGCGTCCGTGTTCACGGAGCGGCTCGGCCGTGTCGTCACCACTGAGGACCTCGGTCTGGAACGACACCGGCCCACCAGGACCGGAGCGGCGCATCCCGCAGCACCTCCATGGGAGCCGGATCGTACGGCCGCGGTCCTCACCGAGTTCACGGGAATGGACCTCATGCTCAACCGACGTGGATTGGTGGGTGCGGGCGCCGCGCTCACGGCCGGGGCGGTCATCGCCGACACCCTCAAAGGCTGGCTGGGCGGGGACGCCGTCGCGTACGCGGCGTCGGCACCCGGACCCCGACAGGTCATCACCCAGGGCGGTGCCCGTCCGGTGGTGGACGTGTACGACGCGGGCCCGGTCGGGCTCGACGAGGTGGAGGCGCTGGAGCGCTCGGTCCAGGTGTTCCGCGCGTGGGACGCGGCGCGCGGCGGCGGCCTCCAGCGCAAGGCGGTGGTCGGTCAGCTCAACGAGGTGGGCGGCCTGTTGACGCACCGCCACGACCCGGCGGTGGAGCAGCGGCTGTGGCTGGTCGCGGCCAACCTCGCGGTGCTGGCGGGCTGGATGTCGCACGACGTCGGCCTGGAGCCGACCGCGCAGAAGTACTTCGTGATCGCCGCCGAGTCGGCCAAGGAGGCCGGCGACCGCCCCAGGGCCGGCGAGGCGATCTCCCGGGCCGCCCGGCAGATGGTGCACCTGGGCCGCGCCGACGACGCACTCGACCTGATGTCGGCGGCCAGGGCGAGCGGCGGCCGGGTGCTGCCCAGAACCCGGGCGATGCTGAACACGGTGGAGGCCTGGGCGCACGCCTCGGTCGGGCACTCGCAGGACACCTGGCGGCTGCTCGGCGAGGCCGAGGACCTCTTCGCCGAGGACGTGTCCGAGCCGCCGCCGTCCTGGATGCAGGTCTTCGACGAGGCCGAACTGCGCGGGATGCAGGCACTGGTGCTGCGCACCCTCGCGGAGCACGATCCGGCGGCGGCCCCGCAGGCCCGCCGGCAGGCCGAGCGGGTGATCAGCCTGCGCGAGGGCACCGGCCAGCTGCGCTCGGCGCTGTTCGACCGGATCACGCTCGCTTCGGTGCACTGGCTCACCGGGGAGCCCGATGCGGCGGAGTTCCAGGCCAAGATGGCGATGAACCTGATCGGTCAGAACTCCTCGCACCGCACCTGGGACCGGCTGCGCGAGATGTACCGGCTGACCGCCCGCTACCGGGGTCTGCCGGCGGTGGACGAGCTGCGCGCCCAGCTCGGGCGGGAGCTGCGGCAGGCGGACGCGAAGAACCGGCCGAAGCTCGCCTGAGCCGGTCGGTTCGGGTCTGCGGACCTGTCCGGCCGCTTCGTTCGGGTCTGCCGGGCACGCCGGGCCCGCCGGGTCTGCTGGAGCTGCCTGCTCGCCCGGTTCGTTCGGTCTGTCCGGGTTTGCCGCTGTACGGTTCGCCGTCGCCCGGGTTCGCCGTCAGGCGAGGTCGGCGGGGCGCAGCAGCATGCGCAGCGCCGTCACGGTGCCGTCGTTCCCGAGGACGGGCTCGCCCGCACACTCGACTGTGCCGCGCCCGCCGTCGGGGTGGCAGACCTGGAGGGTGCCGAAGGCGTGCCGTCCGTGCACCAGCGCGTCGGTCATCATCCGGCGCAGTTGCGGCCGGTCCGCCTCGGCGAGCCGGTCGGGCAGCCGGTCGAGGCTGAGCGGGCCGCG
The DNA here is from genome assembly GCF_040655255.1 of Kitasatospora sp. NPDC050463. NCBI lineage: Bacteria > Bacillati > Actinomycetota > Actinomycetes > Kitasatosporales > Streptomycetaceae > Kitasatospora > Kitasatospora sp. NPDC050463. The sequence goes on along the minus strand of NZ_JBFAJO010000049.1, from coordinate 2,109 downwards.
CCCGGGGTCGCAGCCGAGCAGGCGGAACATCTCGGCGGACCACCGGACGTCGTCGGTGAGCAGGTCCCACTCGGCCGAGCCGACCGCGGGGCCGGCCGGCGACTGCGCCGTGCCGTCCGTTCTGCCGCCCACTCTGCCGCCCACCGAGCCGTCGTCCGCCCCGGCGTCCGTCTGGCGGGCGTCGCCGGGGCGGACGGCCCGGCGGGCGGCAGGGGTAGGCATGCTCATGACGAACCCATCGGTCGAGGTGGGCGGAGGGGTGGTCGTGGGGGTGGTCGTGAGGTGGGAAACTGTCGAAGCAGTGAGAAGACTGTCGCACAGCGGAGTCACCCCTGTGGGGGATTTGGGCAGATCTCTGGCAAAATTCCTCCGGCATATGCCAGTGCGGTAGGAGGGCCGATCGCCCTGTGTGCGGCGGGCTGTCCGAGGCGGTAACCTTCGGTGATTCCGGCGCCCGGGCGCCCACCGCAGTACCGACCAGTGACCCCGGCGACGGAAATCCCGTTGCCACTACGACCGCCGCAACGGATGCTGACCTCATGTTCGAGCCAGTGATAGCACCCAGTGCCAGCCTCCTCGGCCTCCTCCAGCGAGGCCGCGGTGACGGGCAGCTCCATGCGCTGGCCGCCGACCGAACCGAAGCCCTCGCCGCGCTCGAGGAGTGCGTCACCAGGGACCCGAGAGCCGACTGGCAGGTCGAGAACCGCTCCCTCTACTACGCGCGCCTCTACATGGAACTGGAGGCACCGCTCGACGGCATCGAGGACCACCTCCACGACCCGGAGGACCTCCTCGACGACGACGAGTACCGCACCGGTCTCGCCCTTTCCGTACTGGGTCACCTCGCCGCGTACGGCCGGCGCGACGCGCTGCTGATGCTGCGCGAGTACGCCGCCACCGGCACCAACTGGGCCTGGGCGCTGGACGAGCTCGCGCTGCGCGACGACGACCGCGGCCTGCTGCTGCTCGGTACCGCCGTGCTGGACCACTTCCCGCCGGGCCCCGAGGGCGACGCCGAGCTGCGCGAGTTCATTCGCGGCGCGTACGAGCCGCGGCCCTGGCGGCTCTGGGCGGCCTACCACCCACGGGTCGCCGCGGCGACCGAGCAGTCCCCGTTCGACCTCTGGCAGCGCCAGCTGAACCGCAGCGGGGTGACCCCGGGCTGGTCCACCGCCGATGTCCTCGCCTGGGCCGACCAGGGCGAGCTCGGCGGCGTCGGTGCCGCCGCTTTCGCCGGCCGGCCCGACCGGCCGGAGCCCGCCCGCGACACCGGCGATCCCGCCGGCCCCGACGCCGTGGACCGCCGGGCCGCCGCGGCCGCCCGCTGCCTGGCCGCCGTGGTGCGCCCCGAGGACCGCCCCGCCGTGCTGGAGGCCGCCCGCAGCGGACTGCCCGGCGCCCGCCGGGCCGCCCTGCGCTACCTGGTCGACCAGCAGGATCCGGCCGCCGCCGGACTGATCGAGGCCGCCGCCGCCGATGTCGACGACCGGACGGTACGCGCGGCCCTGGAACTCCTCGGCCGGATGCGCGGCCCCGAGGCGCTGGCCCACGCCCGCCGCTGGGCCGACCCGGCGACGGGCGGCGCCGACAGCGCCCTCGGCGAGGCTGCCGTCCAGTTGCTCGCCGACGCCGGGGAGCCCGGCGACGAGGCGCTGGTGGTGGCCGGGCTGCGCCGTTGGATCTCGGTCCGCGGGGTCACCGGCTCCGGGCTCGGATCGTTGGTCGACGGTGCGGGGCGGCTGGCCGCCGCCGAAGCCGTCCCCGTCCTGCGCCACATCTACGGCGAGGCCGCCTCGTCCGAGCTGCGCGGCCGTGCGGCCCGCGCGCTCGCCGCGACCGATGCGGCCTTCCCCGCGGGCCCGGCCGTCGAGTGCCTCTGGGACTGCGAGGAGTCGACCCGGGAGCTCGCTGCGAGGCACGTCGCCACCACGGGCGACGCCCGCGTGCTGGAGCGCCTGCGTCGCCTCGCGGCCGACCCGGCCGAGGAGGCCGAGGTCCACGCCGCCGTGCGCGGCCGGCTGACGGCCGCGCGCGAGCGGAGCCGCTAGGCCCTGCTGCACCGGTACGCCGGTACGACGAAGCGGGCCGGGCACCCTGATCAGGGTGCCC
>NZ_JBFAJO010000048.1:0-71613 GCF_040655255.1 Kitasatospora sp. NPDC050463 | reverse complement strand
TCTCCCCAAGCTGCTCTCGTTCGCCTCGATCATCGCCGGGGCGATCACCCTGAAGCTCGCCGCCGGGATCTGAACCGGCGCCGCCACCACCGGGTCCCGGGCGAAGCTCTTGATCTCCTCGTAGTCCATGCCGAGCCCGTTGAAGAGCCGGACCTGCTCCTCGGGAATGCCGAGGCCGGTGAGCTCCTTGACCTGGGCGTCGGTCAGCGGCTTGCCGGGGGCGAGCGGCTCGCCGGAGCCGCCGGGGGCGGCGTCGTCCTCGCCAGCGGTGGCACTCGCCAGCGAGAGCACCGCGTTCCGGATGTCCTTGTCGGTGATCCTGACCGCGTCGGCGGGCGCCTGGACCGCCGGGGCGGACTCGCTGAACGCGAGCTTGACCGGGACGGCGTGGCCCGGGCCGGCCTTGGGCTCCAGCTGCGCGAGGTCGAAGGTGGCCGAGGAGAACCTGCCGCCCTTCAGGTACAGGTCGACGCCGATCGCGGTGTCGGGCAGGTCGGCCGGGGCCCTGGTGGGCAGCTTGTCGAACTGCTCGGGGAACTTCGTGGACAGCGGCTTGAGCGCCTTCAGCAGCTCGTCGGTCAGCCGGCGGGCCGGGGCGCTCACCAGGAGGTGCTCGACGCCGTCCTTCTTGCCCTTGTCGTCGAAGGTGACGGTGCGGGAGAAGACGTCCTTCAGCGAGTCGGTCAGCTGCTTGGCGGTGTCCGGGTCCAGCGTGGGCCTGCCGGACGGGGCGGGCGACTTGGCGGCGGCCGGCTTCTCGGCCCGGTCGGCGAGCTCCTGAAGATCGAAGGAGACCCACTTGCCGGCCAGCACGTCCTTGACCGGGTTCAGCTCGGCCGACAGGTCCTTGCTGACCGCGTCCACCTCGGCCGGGTCCTCGCCGACCAGCTTCACCAGACCCTTGGCGTCCACGCGCAGATACGCCTTGGCGTCGACCTGGCGGTACTCGAGGAGCGCGGTGCCCTTCTTGTCGGACAGCAGGTAGGAGACGCGCAGCGACTTGTCCGGCGTCACGTCCTTGCCCGTGCCCGCGCCCTGCGCGTTCTTGAAGGAGTCGAGGTCCTTGAGGGGCTTGTCGGCAGCCATCGCGACGGAGATGCTCAGACCGGACAGCGCCTCGGCGCTCTTCTGCTCGATCTTGTCCCCGGTGGCGTCGCCGAAGGCGACGATCTGCTCGGGCGAGGCGTCCAGGGAGATCGTGAGGCCGGCGGCCTTGCTGTCGCCGAGCTTGCCGAAGGCCTTGCTCACCTTCTGAGCGGCAGTGAGCTGCTCGACGGTGCCGCAGGCGGTCAGACCCGCTGCGAGGACGGAGGCGCTGACGGCGACGGGCAGGACGCCGCGCGCGGCCCGGCGGATGGCGGTGTTGATGCTGCATCTCCTGTGTGACTGGGCCTGGTTCGTGGGACAGGCCGTTCCCTCCCCTGCGGCAAGGAGCGCCACAGGGACTACACATGTCATCACACTTTCAAGGGGAGAGTGCACGATTATTTGGGCAGCCCTTGAACAGCAAGTGGCCCGGCCTTGACCGGCCCTGTGCCGACGCCGGTCCAGGCGGTCGTACGAACCCGGAGGGCACATCGTGGGCGATGCCGCACGGTTCCACATCTGGGACGTCCGGGAGTCCGGGCCCGCCGACGCTCCGCGTCCGGCCCGATCCGGCCGGGGGTGACCCGGCCCGGACGGCGGGCGAGGGGGGACGGCCGCCGTCCGGGCTCGGCGGGCGCACCCACCGCGTCCTCTTCTCACCTCGATTCGGCCCCCCAAACCCATCCCCGCGGGGCGACTGCCGGCACGACCGCGACCGCCCTCACCTCCGGGCCGCGGAGGGGCCCGGACGCAGGAGGGGGACACACCATCGGCGGAAGGGCGGGTGCGGGCCGCTCGTTCCTTCGATCGGTCGAACGCCACCCGGTCGACAGCCGTCCGGACCTCGCAGCCACCCGCCGGCCCTCGACCACGCACGGCCCCGGGAGCGCCGGACACCCCGGGCGGGCGGGTTGCCGTCGCCCACCGCAGGGCGGACATTCGTGGTGGCGCTGCCGGCGGTCCTCCGCCCCGGGGGACCGTGCATCGGCAGAGCGCCCGGACGGCGTGGAGGTGGGTGTAGCGATGGGCAGGGTGGAGGAGTCGATCGACGTGGACGTGCCGGTCCGCGTCGTCTACGACCAGTGGACGAGCTTCGAGCGCTTCCCGGAGTTCATGGAGGGCGTGGAGGAGGTCAGGCAGCTCGACGACCTGCACGCCCACTGGAGGACGAAGATCGCCGGGCTGTCCCGTGAGTTCGAGACCGAGATCACCGAACGCGTCGCCGACGAGCGGGTGTCCTGGCGCACCAGCAGCAAGAACGTGAAGCACACCGGCACGGTCTCCCTGCGACCGATCGACGCGACCCGTACGCGCGTCACGATGATCATGGAGTTCCAGCCCACCGGACTGGCCGAGAAGGCCGCCGACAAGCTCGGTGTGCTCGATCGCATGGTGAGTGGCGACCTGCGTCGCTTCAAGCACTTCGTCGAGGAGCGCAGCGCCGGGCGCGGCACCCCGGGCGACGGCTGAGGAGCGGCCGCCCCGAGGGGACCGGCCACACCGGGGAGCGCCCGGACCCGTCGATATTTCGGTGGGGACCGAACGGTGCAGGCCGTAGGTTCTCCGGCATGGACCTTTCAGCAACGGGCGTGGCCCCGAAGGACGGCAAGGCACTGGCGGCGGCCTCGACGACGGTGGTGCTGTGGGCGTCCGCGTTCGTGGCGATCCGAAGTGCGGGCGAGCACTTCGGGCCCGGATCGCTCGCGCTCGGTCGGCTGCTGGTGGGAGCCGTGGCACTGCTCGGCCTGCTGGTGTACCGCCGGGAGGGCCTGCCGCCGCGCGCGGCCTGGCCGGGGACAGTCACCTCGGGCGTGCTCTGGTTCGGGATGTACATGGTCGTGTTGAACTGGGGCGAGAAGGAGGTCGACGCGGGCACGGCGGCGATGCTGGTCGGCATCGGTCCGGTGCTGATCGCCCTGCTCGGCGGCTGGCTGCTGCGTGAGGGGCTCCCGCCCAGGCTGCTGGCCGGGATGGCGGTCGCGCTCGCCGGGGCCGTCGTGGTGGGCCTCTCCATGTCGGGCGGGGGCGGCAGTTCGGTGCGCGGCATCGTGCTGTGTCTGCTCGCGGCCGTGGCCTACGCGGCAGGGGTGGTCAGCCAGAAGCCCGCGCTGCGGCACGCCAGCGCGCTCCAGGTGACGACGTTCGGCTGTCTGATCGGCGCGGTGGCCTGCCTGCCCTTCGCCCCGCAGTTGGTGTCGGACCTGGCGGCCGCGCCGCCGTCCGCGACACTCGACGTGGTGTACCTGGGCCTGTTCCCGACCGCGCTGGCGTTCACCACCTGGGCCTACGCCGTCTCCCGGACGACCGCGGCCCGCATGGGGGCGACGACCTACTCGGTGCCGACCCTGGTCGTGCTGATGGCCTGGCTGCTGCTCGGTGAGGCACCCGCACCGCTGGCCCTGGCGGGCGGCGCGCTCTGCCTGGCCGGCGTCGCGGTGTCCCGCCGCAGCTGAACGAGACCCGTGCCGCTGGAGCCCGCCGGGGCCCGGCCGGCGGCGCGGGCCGGTCAGGCGATCCGGCGCGCGCCACCCGTGGCCGGGTACGTCCTCATGAGGCGACCTCTCGGAGGCGCCGTGCGGCCGCCTCCGGCGACACGTCGTTGACGAACGCGTCCATGCCCGACTCCACGCCGGCGAGGAACTTCAGCCTGCCCGCCGTACGGCGGATCGTGAACAGCTCCAGGTGCAGCGCCAGTTCGTCGCCGTCCACGGCGGGTGCCTGGTGCCAGGCCGCGATGTACGGCGTCGGCCGGGCCTGCCCGGGCCGGCCTTCCTCGACGAACAGTCGGTCGAAGCGCCGCAGCAGTTCCAGGTAGAGGCCGGGGAACTCGGCGCGCTCGGCCTCGTCGAGGTGCGTCAGGTCGGCGACCCGGCGGTTGGGGTAGAGGTGCACCTCGTAGGGCCAGCGGGCGGCGAACGGCACGAAGGCGGTCCAGTGCTCGCCGGCCAGCACCACCCGCACCGGGTCGGCGCGTTCGGCGGCCAGCACGTCCTCGAAGAGGTTGCGGCCGGTGGCGGCGCGGTGCCGGCCGGCCTGCTCGATCATCCGGACGGTGCGCGGCGGGATGAAGGGGAACGCGTAGATCTGTCCGTGCGGGTGGGCGAGCGTGACGCCGATCTCGGCGCCGCGGTTCTCGAAGATGTACACCTGCCTGGCGTCGGGCAGCGCGGACAGTTCGGCGGTCCGGTCCGTCCAGGCGTCGAGGACGAGGCGGGCCCGGGACTCGGTCAGGTCGGCGAACGAGGAGCCGTGGTCGGCGGTGAAGCAGACGACCTCGCAGCGCCCGGTGCCGGCGGCGGACTCGGCCACCGGGTGGCCGAGGAGCTCGGGGTCGGCGCCACCGGCCAGCGACGGGAAGCGGTTCTCGAAGACGACGACTCGGTAGTCGGAGGCCGGGATCTCGCTGAGCCTGCCTTCGCGGGACGGGCAGAGCGGGCACTCGTCCGCCGGTGGGTGGTAGGTGCGGGCCTGTCGGTGCGCGGCCACCGTCACCCAGCTGCCGGTGGTCGGGTCGCGGCGGATCTCGGACAGGCTGACCGCCGGCTCCAGCGGACGCCGGTCGACGGAGGGCTCCCGGGGAACGGCCTCCTCCGGGTCGAAGTAGAGGAGCTCGCGGCCGTCCGCGAGCTTGTCCGACGTCTTGATCATGGCTTCCTTCTCTACGGGGCCCCCGTGTCGGCTACCCGGCCTGAGCGAGCATCGCGCTCATATTCAAACGAGAGTACACAGAAGTCAACACACTCGTGAGTCGGGCACCCGGCCGGGCGAGGCCGCCGACCCACCCCTGGGGGGCACCACACCCAAGGGGCAACAGGTTACAAGCTGGTCTCGTCCCCGACTTCGACTTGACGCTGTACCGCAACAGGGATGTCATATGTGCCATCCCGTTTGACCGTGTTGATTATTGGTGGATGCTGACGCTTCTCTCGTACGGCCGAACCTATGGCCGGGCAAGCACGGCCGATCAGCTCCCACGTCCGCCCGGAGATCCGAACGGGCAGTTCCCCTCGACGCTTTGTGGGCGCCGGAGTCGCCGCCCACCCTAAGGAGCACCCTCATGTTCCGTCCTGCCAGCCGTGTTGTTGCCGCGACCGGTCTGTTGTTCGCTGTGGGCCTGACGACCGCGTGTTCGACGGGTCAGGAGTCCGTTGCCGGAGGCGACGCCTCGGTCGCGCCGGTCAGCGGGAAGATCTCGATCACCTATCTGCAGAAGCAGGGTGACCAGGAGTACTTCGTCGGGGAGGCGGCCGGCGCGAAGGCCAAGGCCGCGGAGCTGGGCGTCGACCTGAAGGTCGTCAACCTGGGCAGTGACGCCAACAAGACCATCAGCGAGGTCCAGTCCGCGATCGCGCAGAAGACCAACGGCGTGATCATCGTCGTCCCGGACCCGGCCGTGGGCCCGCAGGTCGTGCAGACCGCCAAGGACGCCAAGGTCGCCCTGCTGACCTCGGACGACCAGATCTGCGCCACCGGCCCCGACCCCGCCGCCTGCGCCAAGGACGACCTGGTCGCCCGGATCGGCTTCTCCGGCCAGCAGATGGGCACCGAGGTCGGCAAGCGCGCCGGCGAGGAGTTCAAGAAGGCCGGCTGGAACCCGGCCGACACCCGGGTCATCTCCGCCTGGAAGCAGGACGTCACCGTCTGCGGCGACCGCATCAAGGGCGCCAAGGAGTCCTTCGGGGCCGCCGTCCCCGGCGTCCAGAGCATCGACGTCGCCACCGACAACACCCCCACCGGCGCCCAGGACAAGATCGCCGCGACCATCACCGCCAACGCCGGCGTCAAGCACTGGGTCGTCTGGGGCTGCAACGACGAGAACGTCCAGGGCGGCGTCACCGCGCTGCAGAACGCCGGGATCAGTGCCGACAACGTCATCGGCGTCGGCCTCGGCGCCTACCTCGCCTGCAAGAACTGGAGCGGCAGCAAGCCCACCGGCATGAAGGCCGCCCTGTTCATCAACGGCAAGGACGTCGGCGCCCTCGCCGTCCAGACCATGTACGACAAGCTCAAGAACAGCAAGGACTTCCCCAAGGAGGCCTTCGCCCCCACCACCATGGTCGACCCCACCACCTGGCAGAACGCCGGCGTCACCTGTAGCTGACACCCCGGGCAGGCCGGTTCCCCCCGGCCCGGCCGGGCAACCACCCCGCCGGGCCGGGGGGCGCCGCCCCGCGCTGCTTCCCGCGCGCCACCCCGTGCTCCTGCCCGCGCGCCTTCCCGCGCTGCTGCCCCGTGCTGCTGCCCCGTGCTCGCGACCACGGTGCACCGGTCGCGAGCCCCCTCAACCCTCCCGTACCACTCCGAGGTGACCCCGATGAGCCCAGCCCACCACGCGAACCCGGATCCCCGTCCGCCCACCGCCGGCAGCGCCGGCGTCCACCAGGTCACCAAGCGGTTCGGCGCGGTCCAGGCCCTCGGCGGTGTCACCCTCGACTTCCCACCCGGCCAGGTCACCGCCCTCATGGGCGAGAACGGCGCCGGCAAGTCCACCCTGCTGAAGATCCTCACCGGCGACCACCAGCCGACGGAGGGTCACGTCCTCCTCGACGGCAAGCGCGTGGACCTCGCCTCCCCCGCCCAGGCGCGCGCTGCCGGGATCCGGATCATCCCGCAGGAACCCGAGATCATCCCGCACGTCTCCGTCGCCGAGAACGTCTACGCCGGATCCCTGCCCCGCACCGCCGGCCGGCGCCTGGACCGCGCCGAACTGCGCCGCCGCATCACCGCCGACCTCAAGCGTCTGGGCTTCGACAAGGTCCTGGACCCGGACCTGCTCGGCTCCCAACTCACCCCGGCCCAACGCCAACTGGTCGAGATCCTGCGCGCCCTCACCGGCGAGGCGAAGGTCATCGCCTTCGACGAGCCCACCTCCTCGCTGTCGGAGCACGAGGTCGACGCGCTGTTCGCCCTCATCCGCCGCCTTCGCGACGACGGCGTCGCCGTCGTCTACGTCTCCCACCGCATGCAGGAGATCTTCCAACTCGCCGACCGCATCGCCGTCCTGCGCGACGGCACGCTCGCCGGCGTCCAGGACGCCGCCACCACCACCGAGGGCGACCTCGTCCGCCTCATGGTCGGTCGCGACCTGACCACCATGTTCTCCCGCGCCCAGGTCGCCACCGACCGCCTCGTCCTCGACGTCCGAGGCGTCACCACCGACGCGGTGCGCGACATCGACCTGCGGATCCACGCCGGCGAAGTCGTCGGCCTGGCCGGCCTGATCGGCGCCGGACGCTCCGAACTCGCCCTCGCCCTCGCCGGCGACCTGCCGATCCACTCCGGCACCGTCACCCTCGACGGCAAGCGCCTGCCCACCGGCAACCCCGGCGCCGTCATCCGCGCCGGCCTGGGCCTCGCCCCGGAGGAGCGCAAGGCCCAGGCCCTGTTCCTGCACCGCTCCATCCGCGACAACACCTCCCTCGTCGTCCTGGAGCGCCTGCGCCGCTTCCGCTTCGTGCGCCGCGCCGCCGAACGCGACCTCGCGCAGCAGTACACGGACCGGCTGCGGGTGCGCACCCCCTCGATCGAACACGAGGTCCGCAAGCTCTCCGGCGGCAACCAGCAGAAGGTCGTCCTCGCGCGCTGGCTCGCCCGCAAGCCCAAGGTCCTCATCCTCGACGAGCCCACCCGCGGCATCGACGTCGGCGCCAAGGCGGAGATCTACCAGATCATCGCCGACCTCGCCGCCGAAGGAGTCGCCGTCCTCGTCATCTCCTCCGAACTCCCCGAGGTCCTCGGCCTCGCCGACCGCGTCCTCGTCATGCAGAACGGCCACATCACCGGCGAGCTGAGCCGCGCCGAGGCCAGCGAGGAAGCCATCCTCAACCTCGCCATGGCCGACGACCTGACCACCACCGACGACCTCGCCGGCGCGACCACGCCCGCCCCCGCCCCCGGAGCTTCCGTATGAGCACCACCACCAGCACCACGCCGTCCGCCAAGAAGGGCGGCCACGCCCCGCGCCGGTCCGCGGTCCCACCGAAGGTCCTGGCCTCGGTCGGCGGGCAGAACCTCAGCCTGATCGGCGCCCTGGTCGTCGTGCTCACCCTGTTCGGGGTGCTCAACGACAACTACCTCAGCCTGAACAACATGCAGGTCATCGCCGAAGCCGCGACCATCACCGGCCTGCTCGCCGTCGTCCAGACCGTCGTCATCATCTGCGGCGGCCTCGACATCTCCGTCGGCTCCCAGGCCGGCGTCGCCTCCGTCGTCTCCGCGATGGCCTTCACCAGCGCCGGCTCCAACGCCCTCGCCGGCATGGCCGCCGCCGTCGGCGTCGGCATCCTGATCGGCATCCTCAACGGTGTCGTCATCGTCTACGGGCGCGTCAACCCCACCATCGCCACCCTCGCCGGTCTCGCCGCCTACAAGGGCCTCGCCCAGCTCCTCTCCAACGGCCGCGCCCAGGGCTACGTCCTCAACAACGACATCTTCATCTTCCTCGGCCGCGGCAAGATCGCCGGCCTGCCCGTCATGGTCTGGATCCTGATCCTCACGGCCCTCGCCGTCCACGTCCTGCTCAAGTACACCGACATCGGCCGCAACCTCTACGCCATCGGCGGCAACGACACCGCCGCCCGCCTCGCCGGCATCAACATCAACAAGTACCTCATCGCCGTCTACGCCCTCATCGGCACCGTCGCCGCCGTCGCCGGCATCCTCCTCACCGCCCGCACCGGCAGCGGCCAGCCCGTCTCCGGCAGCGAAGGCCTCGAACTCAAGGCCATCACCGCCGCCGCCCTCGGCGGCGCCGCGCTCAAGGGCGGCAAGGGCGGCATCGGCGGCACCCTCCTCGCCGTCGCCCTGCTCGGCTGCCTGGAGAACGGCCTCACCGTCCAGGGCATCAACTCCTTCTGGCAGAACGTCGCCCAGGGCGCGCTCCTCGTCGTCGCGGTCGTCATCCAGCAGCGCCGCAACGGCGAGCGCCCCATCGGCCTCCCGGCCTGACGCCAGCCGGAGCACGGCGAACGGGCATCCGGACGCCGTGCCACCCACGACACCGCGGCTTCCGCCGGGGTGCGGGCCGCCGAGGGTCGGCCTGATCACCACCGTCCGCCGGTGGCGCCCGTCACGGAACGGGCGCCACCGGCGGACGCGGTACCGGCCGCGAGCCGGGCCGGGCCGTCACAGGGCCCGGCGGCGCCCCGCGGCAGGGCGGACGGCACCCTGGGCGGGCTCCTTGGTCCGCTCTCCCCACGCTCGGTGGTCCGACGGTCCTACCGCGCTATATTCGGTCCGTTCGAGGGAGTCGACGACAGGTATGGGAATGTCCGACCAGGGGCTGCTCGTCCAACAACGCCGTGCTCTCATCCTGGAGGCGGTCCGGCGCGACGGTGCCGTGCGCGTCTCCGATCTCGTCGTCACCTTCGGGGTGTCGGACATGACGGTCCGCCGAGATCTCGACGCCCTGGCCCGGTCCGGCGCGGTGGAGAAGGTCCACGGCGGCGCGGTCACCGCCGGCACCAGCGAAGAACTCGGGTTCGAGGTGAAGTCGACCCTGGAATCCGCGGCCAAGGCCGCCATCGCCGAGGCGACCGCGGCCCTGGTCAGTCCCGGCACGGTGGTGGCCATCAGCGCCGGAACCACCACGCACGCCGTGGCGGCACAGCTGCTGAACGTCCCGGACCTGACCATCCTCACGAACTCCCTGCCGATCGAGCGGCTCGTCCGCGGCGCGGCGGACGCCGCCCACCGGGCACCCGTGGTGCTCCTGACGGGTGGCAGCGCGACCCGCTCCGAGGCTCTCGTCGGCCCCATCGCCGATCACGCCATCGCCTCCCTCCACGTGGACCTGCTGATCCTCGGTACCCACGGAGTCACCGAGCACCAGGGCCTGACCAGCCCCAATCTCGCGGAGGCACAGACCAATCGGATGTTCCTCTCCCGCGCCCGCCGCGTCGCCGTGGCGGCGGACCACACCAAGTGGGGCATCACCGGACTCAGCACCTTCGCCGACCTGGACCAGATCGGGTGGTTCATCACCGACGACAGGATGCCGCCGGACGCCCTGGCGGTCCTCGCGGACAGAGTCGGCGAACTGATCGTCACGGGTGCCCCCGGGAGCCCCACGGGCGCCGACGCCCGGTAGGTACCGCCCACCGGGACGCCCGCGTACCCGGAACGACCTGACCCGACCTGACCCGACCCGACCGTGGCAACGGGCAGGGCGGCGCGCCCCGGGCTCAGAATCCGTGGGCGGCGGCGCCACCGCGCAGCAGGGCGAACGCCTCGGCCAGCTCGGCCGTGGCCTCCCGCGCGACGTCGCCGATGTCCAGCCCTTCGGCGAGCCTGGCCCAGGTGGCGTGGGCGAGGACCTGGCGCACCGCCGCGTACTGGGCGGCGACCAGCCGGGCGGCCACGCTCCCGTCCGGGTCCAACGCCTCGGCGAGCGCGCGGGTGTCGGCGTCGACGTAGTCGCGCAGGTGGGCGGAGAGGCTCGGGGTCTCGTAGACCAGCCGGAGGAAGGCCAGCACCTCGGGGTCGTCGGTCAGCCCCGTGTTGGGGTCGCGGGCCGCCAGCCGGTCCAGGTGGTGACGCTCCAGGGCGTCCAGCGGGGTGAGCCCGGCCGCGCGGCCGCGCACGACCCGCCCGGCCTCGCCGAGGTGGTCGGCGAAGCGGTGCAGGACCAGCTCCTCCTTGCTGCCGAAGTAACGGAAGAGGGTGGGCTTGGACACCTCGGCAGCGGCGGCGATCTCGGCCACCGAGACCTGGTCGAACCCGCGGTCGAGGAACAGCGCGATGGCCGTGTCCGCGATGGTCTGCCGGGTGCGCTGCTTCTTGAGGGTCCGCAGACCCGGGTCTGGCTCGCTCGGACTCATGCCTTGATCATAACCCGGAGATGTTTGTTACCTGGTTGCATTTCTTACTCGGTTGCCGTTCCATGGTGCCTACCGACGGACCGGAAGGACGGACAAACATGACGACCGTGGTGATCGTGGGGGCGGGACCGACCGGGCTGACCCTGGCGTGCGGACTGGCGCGGCAGGGCGTCGCGGTCCGCGTCATCGAGAGGGCAGCCGAATTCCACCGGGGTTCACGCGGCAAGACGCTCAACCCGCGCAGTCTGGAGGTCCTCGCCGACCTCGGACTCCGCGAGCGGCTGGTGGCCGCGGGCCGCACCCACCTGCCGTTCCGCAAGTACTTCGCCGGCGAGTTCGTCAACGAGACCGAGCCGTTCGCCGGCGCCAGCCCCAGCGGCGACGTCCCGTACCCGGCGAGCCTGTGGCTGCCGCAGACCCGGGTGGAACGGCTGCTGCGCGAGCGGCTCGCCGAGTTCGGGGTGACGGTCGAACTCGCGACCGAGCTCGTGGACTTCACGCAGAACGGCGCCGGGGTGGAGATCCGCCTCGCCGACGGCGGGCGGTTCTCGGCCGAGTACCTGGTCGCCTGTGACGGCGGCCGCTCCACGGTGCGCAAACTGCTGGGCATACCGTTCGTCGGGGACGGCGACCCGGAGCCGGTGATGGTCTGCGGCGACGTCGAGGTCGAGGGGCTGGACCCGGGCGCCTGGCACCAGTGGTTCGGACCGCAGGGCGTGTTCATGCTCTGCCCGTTCGAGGGCAGCCGCCGCTGGCAGCTGCAGGCGAGCCCGGAGACGGACGCCGACGGCCGGGCGGTCGCCCCGTCGCTGGAGAGCTTCCAGCGGCTGGCCGCCCTGCACACCGGCCGCCCGGACCTCAGGCTCACCGATGCCACCTGGCTCTCCACCTGGCGGGTCAACGTCCGGGTGGCCGAGCGGTACCGCCAGGGGCGGGTCCTCCTGGCCGGCGACTGCGCGCACGTCCACCCCACCGCGGGCGGGCTCGGCATGAACACCGGCATCCAGGACGCCTGGAACCTCGCGTGGAAACTCGGGTACGTGCTGCGCGGTCTCGCCGCACCGGCCCTGCTGGACACCTACCAGGAGGAACGCCTGCCGATCGCCGCCTGGACCCTGGACGTCACCACCGCCGGCATGACCGCCGTCACCGAAGGCATCGGCACCCCCGGCATCGGCGTCGAGGCCGGCCGGGTGGGCGACCTCACCGGCCTCTCGCTCGGCTACCGGTGGAGCCGGCTCGCGACAGACCGCCTCGACGGCCCGCTCCGGGCCGGCGACCGGGCACCGGACGGCGTCTGCCCCGGTCCCGACGGCGAGCCGGGCCGGCTCTTCGACCGCTTCGCCGGCGACCACTTCACGCTGCTCGGTTTCGGTCCGAGCACCCGCCCCGCTCTCACCGAACTGCCCGGCCACGTCCGGCCGGTGCCGCTCGACGACCCCGACGGCGACACCCGCCGGGCCTACGGGATCACCGGCGACGCCCTCGTGCTCGTCCGGCCGGACCACCACATCGCCCTCACCGCCCCGGCGACCGGCCGCGAGGACGTCCTCGGGTATCTGGCGGCCCTGCGGTAGAGGCGGCTGACGGCCCGTCCGCAGGGGCGCCGGAGGGGGAGGTCGATCCCGTCGACCTCCCCCTCCGGCGTCATCACGCGCTCCCCTCGGCCCGTGCGGCGCGGCCGTCGGGAGCGCCCGGCGTCAGCCGACCGGTGCGGGCGCGCGGCGGGCCGGCTCGGCCGGCGACGAGTCGGCGCCCTTCGCCGCGCCCAGGGCCGTTCCGCGCGTCTCCTCGGCCCACAGGACGCACACGAGCAGGCCGACGGCCGTGGTGCCGGCCGCGATCAGCATGGTCGGCCCGGTGCCGAGCCCGCTGAGCGACAGGGGCAGCAGATAGGTGCCGACGGCCGCGCCGATCCGGCTCACCGACGTCGCGACGCCGACCGCCGTCGCACGGATCTCGGTCGGGAAGAGCTCGTTCGGGTAGGTCCAGTCGAGCACGTTGGGCCCACCGCACAGGAACGCGTAGGCGCACAGCGCGATGACGGCGACAGCGGCCGGGGCGGCGGGCCAGACGCCGAGCAGGGCGAGCGGAACGATCATCAGGGCGAACGACCAGATGATCACCGGGCGACGGCCCCACGTGTCGATCAGCCGAAGGGCCGGGAAGCAGCCCAGCAGGAAGACCAGGCTCACCAGCCCGGTGCCGAGCGTGTCCAGCACGGTGCCGCCCGGCATGCCGAAGGAGGCGAGGATCTGCGGGCCGAAGGTCAGCATCGCGAAGAGCGGGCCGACCTGGCAGAGGAAGAACAGGCCGCAGAACAGCGTGCGGCGCCGGTAGGGCTGGGTCATCAGCAGGCGCAGACCGCCCGGGCGGCCGGCCTCGGCGGGGTCGGGCATCAGCTCCCGGCCGTCCACCCGGACACCGAGGTGCTTCTCGACCACGCGCACCGCGTCACCGACCCGCCCGTGGGCGGCGAGCCAGCGCGGCGACTCGGGCGATCCGCGCCGGATCACCAGGAACACCACGCACAGGACGGTCGAACTGGCCAGCATCCAGCGCCAGCTGCCCTGCCCGCCGAACCGCAGGAACAGATACCCCGTCAGGTAGGCGAGGACGGAACCGGCGTACCAGGCGATGATCTGCTGCCCGAGCAGCCGGCCGCGCTGGCGGGCCGGCAGCCACTCGGCGAGGAGCGAGGTGGCGATCGGGTAGTCGGCGGCCACCGCCAGGCCGAGCACGAAGCGCAGCACGGCGATCGCCCACACCGTGTCGACCCAGAAGGAGAGCACGGAGCAGGCCACCATCACCAACAGGTCTGCGGTGTACATCACCTCCCGGCCGATCTTGTCGGTCAGCACGCCGAAGAGCGCGCCACCGACGAACATGCCGACCAGGGCGGCGGCGCCGATCAGGCTGACCTCGGCGGTGGAGAGACCGAGGTCGGGACGCATCCCGATCAGGGCCACGCCGACGATGCTCAGGATGTAACCGTCCAGCAGCGGCCCACCGGAACAGGCCAGGGCCAGTCTCCGGTGGAAGCCGGTATACGGGGCGTTGTCGATGGTTCGGGACATGGAATTCGGGTCCTCCGGGGCGGACGGCGGTGCTCCCGCACACCGTGCGCCTGGTAGACGGCAGAAGTCGGGGCCACCCGGACGGGTGGCCCCGTCACCCGGGACTCACCGGGTGACCGTCCACGGTTGCCCCCTCCGGGCCGGTCCCGACGAGGGCGAAGGTCCACCGGATTCGGGCCCTTGGTCCCGAAGCGGACGGGTCCTGCGACCCGTGCGGCGAACGCCCCGGCCTGTCATGCCGGGGATCCCCCGCTCTTCCCGGGTCCACCGCAGGCACCGGGTGACGCTTCTCACCCGAGCAGCCCCGAATATCCTATTTGTCCTGTATTGGCGGTAATCGGAGGCTCCCACAGACCGTCAAGCGGTCCGATGACGTGGTTTCGCCACGGCGGGCGGCCCGGTGGGGCGCGACCGGCAGCGCCGGCGCGCGCCCGAACCCGGGTCATACGGAAAGTGGTCGGCCGGCCGCCGCCGATGCCGTAGAGTTGAGACATCGACGCGGGGTGGAGCAGCTCGGTAGCTCGCTGGGCTCATAACCCAGAGGTCGCAGGTTCAAATCCTGTCCCCGCTACTGCCATGGCCCCGGCGCTCAACGCGCCGGGGCCATTGTCATGAGGTCGGTGCGCCGGCCCGCGAAGGCCGGGTAAGCGGCCGCCGGACGTACTCGCGGGTAGTCCTCCGCGCCGGACAGCCCGGCTCGCCCGGCCCTGGCGGCCGAATCCGGATACGCTGAGCAAAGAGGCTCCGGGCCCGAGGTGGGGGTGAAGTCGGCCACGCCGTGCGGAGGTGCGAGGTGCCGGGAGAATCAGAGCCGCGGTGGCGGCGCGCCGCCCTGCCCGCGGTCACCACCGCCCTACGACGCTTGGGGGCCGCTGTGCGGCCGTCCCGTGGCTTCCGCTCGCCGCGCTCCTTCGAGGCGAAGTTCCAGCCGCGCTACCCCGCGCACCACGGCTGACGGGACGGGACCGCCGTGCAGCACGCGACAGTCGAGTTCGTCGTCACCGTCCCCAACCAGGGCATCGGACTCTGGATGCTCGGCGCGTTCGTGCTCACCTTCGGGGGCACCCGGGTGGTCACCCGGCTGATCAGGGCGGGCCGTGGGCCGTTCCGCAACGTCGAGGTCGGCGGCACCCACGTGCACCACCAGGTGTACGGCATCCTCGCGATGCTGGTGGCGGGCGCGATCGAGTTCTCGTACCGCCCGGGAAGCCCCGGGGCGCAGCTCCTGGCCGTGCTCTTCGGGGCAGGCGCCGCCCTGACCGTGGACGAGTTCGCGCTCTGGCTGCACCTGGAGGACGTCTACTGGGCCGAGGAGGGCCGCAAGTCCGTCGATGCGGCGTTCCTGGCGGTGGCGGTCGGCCTGCTGCTGGTCGCCGGGTTCAACCCGTTCTCCGACATCGGCGGGGGCACGGCCGACCATCTCGTCTTCGCCGGGCTGATGCTCGTCAACCTGGCCCTGTGCGTCGGCACGATCCTCAAGGGCAAGACGGCGCTCGGTGTGATCGGTCTGCTGGTCCCCCTCGTGGTCGGGCTGGTCGGCGTCCTGCGACTGGCCAAACCGGCCTCTCCCTGGGCGCGTTGGCGCTACCGACCGGGCTCGCGCAAGGCCGAACGCGCCCTGCGCCGCTACCCGCCCGACCGTCGGACCCGCCTCGACGCCCTCAAGGACTTCGTCGGCGGCGTCCCGCGCCGCTGACGCCCCCGGGGAGCCGGTGGGCGCCGGGCGGGGGCGGTCGGCGGGCGGCACCGATGATCACGCCGTGGCCGAACCAGACGTCGTCGCCGACGACGGTGTCACCCCGGTCCGGCAGCCGGTGAGCAGATCGACGTGCTCGGACCACGAGCCGCCCATGGTGGGGAAGGGGAAGGTCGAGGGGCCGTCCACTCAGTGGTCGGCAGCGTTCACGCACCGGCCCGGCGCAGCAGGTACACCGCGGAGGCGCCGGCGAGGAGGGCCATGCAGCCGGCGAAGACCAGGCCGGCGTCGGCCAGGCCGAGCGGCTCGGCGAGCAGGCCGACCCCGATCACCGGGATCGAGATGCCGAAGTAGGCGACCACGAAGAGCGCCGAGAGCGCGCCGCCCCGGTGCTCGGCGGGAGCGGCCGCGGCGACCTCGCCCACCGCACCGCGCAGGCCCATCCCCTGACCCACGCCGCCCACCACGGCGCTGAGCACCAGGGGCGGGAGGGTGGTCCACGCGAGCGAGGCGGCCAGCAGGGCCAGCCCGGCGATGAGCACCAGGCAGCCCAGCGGGATCGCCCGTGCGGTACCGATCCGGGGCACCAGCAGCTGGCCCAGGGTGGAGGCGAAGAACGCCGTGAAGACGATGAGGCCGACGACCGCGGAGTTGTGGACGTCCAGGCTCTCGGCGAGGAAGGCCGGGCTGACCGAGGTGAAGAGGCCCAGCAGGGAGAAGCCGGCGAACGCGGCGATCCCGGCCGGGACGAACACCCCGCGGACCTCCGGCGGCAGGGACGGCCGGCGCGGCCGGGCGGTGCGCAGCCGACGCGCCCCGGCGACCGTCTCTGGCAGGAACCAGGTCACGGTGAACGACCCGGCGAGCAGCACCAGGTGCACGACGAACGGCAGTACCAGGGGCTCGGGCGCGTACTCGGCGAGCACTCCCGACAGCAGCGGTCCGCAGCCCAGGCCGCCCATGTTGGCGGCGGTCGCCACGAAGCCGGCGCGGGCCCGGCGCCCGGGCGGGGCGAGCTCCAGCACGTACGCGGTGGCGGTGCCGGTGAACAGGCCCGCCGACAGGCCGGACAGCAAGCGACCCAGGCAGAGCAGCGGCAGCCCGCCCTCGGCGAGGAAGGCGACGGCGCTGCAGGCGGCGAGTGCCAGCCCGCAGAGCAGCACGGGCCGGCGGCCGACGGAGTCGGAGACGTCACCCACGAGCAGCAGGACGCCGATCACCCCGAAGGCGTAGACCGCGAACACCACCGTCACCATCAGTTCGGAGAAGCCGATCTCCTCCTGGTAGCGCCCGTACAGCGGGGTGGGCAGGGTGGTACCCGCCATGCAGACGGCGAAGGCGGCGGCGGCCCCGAGGTAGTCGAGCCGGCCTCCGGCAGGCCTCGCGTTCCGACGGTCGGTCATTCGCCCACGGTAGGCGCCCGCTCTCGGCGGGCCCGCGACGCGCGGACCCGGCTGCGCCGAATGGCCGTCGTCCGCCGCAGGAGGGGGTGCCCCGCAGGGCCCGCACCGGTCCTCGACCGGCTCGTCCGCCACCCGCTGCCAGCCCGCGACGGTGGGTCAGGACGTCAGGAGCGCCAGGGCGGGGGCCCCGTGCCGCCCGGCCGCCGGGAGAGGACGTCACGGTGGCCGGGCTCTGAGCAGTGGTGGGACGGGCCCGGACGGCGGGGAGTGGGGGTACCCACCGCCCGGACCACGCTCTGCCCACCCGCTCCTCTTCTCACCCGGATCCGACCGGACAAACACCGGCCAACCCGACTGCGGACCTCCCGGCGCGCCGGGAGGTCATCGGCCGGCCGCACCCACGCGCGCGGACCGGTCGCCGGCCGCGGTCGCCCGTTCGGCGTGGCGGCGAGCTCGGAGCAGTCGCGACACCGCGCGGGCGGGGATGCTTCTGGTAGAAACGGGACGGTCGGGGCCTCTTGCCCGGCGCCAGGAACGTCGCCCGTTCCACGATGCGGACACCGAACCCCCCTGAGCACATCGCGCCCCGGTGGCTCAGGCCCGACGCACCGGAGAGCACGTCATGAGGATCCACCTGTCCAGCGTTTTCGTCGATGACCAGGAAAAGGCCCTGCGCTTCTACACCGACGTGCTGGGCTTCGTGAAGAAGACCGAAGTCCCGATCGGCAAGGACCGGTGGCTGACCGTGGTCTCGCCGGAGCAGCCCGAGGGGACCGAGCTGCTGCTGGAGCCCGACGGCCACCCGGCGGTGAAGCCGTACAAGGCGGCGCTGGTGAAGGACGGCATCCCGGCCGCCTCCTTCGCCGTGGACGACGTGCGGGCGGAGTTCGACCGGCTGCGCGAGCTCGGCGTCCACTTCACCCAGGAGCCGCGGGAGGTGGGCCCGGTCACCACGGCGGTGCTGGACGACACCTGCGGCAATCTCATCCAGATCGTGCACGGCAGCTGACGGCCCCGGTCCGGCGCGACAGCGGTCATGCGAAGCGCGGGCCGGCCCGCGGGAGGCTGGGCCCCTCGCGATCCGAGGGGCCCAGCCGGCTTCCACGGGTGCCGCGCCGTGACACGGGTCGTTCGACCGGCTCGTGCCACCGGCGCACGGCGACCGCTTAGTAGAGCGTGATCGAGCTCGCCTTGTCGTTGACTCCCCACGGGACGTTCACCGGCGGGCCGTAGGGGCCGCCGCCGATCAGGTATCCGGTGTAGCCGGAGCCGTCGAACAGGCTCAGGGTGCCGCCACTGCGGTTCCAGAAGGCGCTTGTCCGGTTGTCCATGCCGTAGTTGGCGAGCTTGAAGGATCCCGCGCTGGGCACCACCCAGAGCTGGCCACCGCCGTTGGTGTCCGAGAACAGGCACGCCTGGCCGTGGAGGCAGTTGTCCCACACCGTCGCCAGGGACTCGCTGCTGACGGCGATCGGCTGGATCACGGCAGGACCGCCGCTCCCCTCGCTGACGGCCGCCTGGGCCGAGGCGGTGCCGGCCGCGGACGCGATCATCAGGACGGCGCCGGCCGCGGCCAGAGCGAATTGACTGCGCATGCTATTCCTCTTTCTCGTCGGTCTTGCGGTCTGCGTTACTTTCCACACGAAGCACTCCGGACAATTCGCGAGAGACGCTTGGCCCCTGCCGAACGGTTTCACCACTACGCCCGGCCGTCGGCGCCCGTCCCACCCGCAGCGCCGCGCTGTTCACGGGGTGGCCGGAGCGGCTCCCCGTCCGAGTCGCCCGCAGAACCGGTGGAGACTCCGCGGTGCGGCCCGCCCGTTTGTCCGTCCACAAGAATCCGGTCGAAGGCCAGGTGGGCGGCGGACAATCCGGTTTGGCCGCGGACAGGACGAATGGCCGGTGCTTCCAGCACCCGGGATGCACCACTGGCCGCACCGACCCCACCCACGCGGTCCTGCTCGTCGGCGATGGAGCGGAACCGGTGGAGGTCCTGCGGCGAGGTGTGTTTGACTGCCCATCGACAATCTCCCGGTTCGGCCAGTGCGGGATTGGTCGATCCGGTTGGGCCGTGGGCACCGGAGGGGGCAGGGGATGGGTCGTGCTGGACGTCCGCAGGGGCGGTTGAAGGGCGAGACCGAGCAGGCGGACGCCCTGGCCCGCTTCGTCCAGGAGGTGACGTCCGGGGTCACTGTTCGTGAGCTCGCTCAGCGGTATCCGGCCGGAAAGACCAGCTGGAGCGAGTACCGCTCGGCGGAGAAGGACATTCCGTGGCACCTGCTCCAGAAGCTGATCCACGACCGCGTAGCAGACCCACGGGCCCGGACGGTGCTGCTGACACGAGCTGCCCACCTGCACGAAGAAGCCAGCCGGGCAGCCGACGGAGCCCGGCCGCCCGCTGCGCGCCGGTCTGCCGCGCAGCAGGCGTTCGACCTTGCCCGACAGGCGCAGCAGCAGGCCGAGGCGGGCATGGCGGAGGCGGAGGAGCTGATCCGCGTGCTGGTGGCGATCGTGGCCGAGCTGCGGGGTGAACTGGGCGCCGGTGCGGCGGATGGCACCGGTACCGCCCCATGGCTGCCGGCCGACGGGGAGTCGGCGGAGCTGCGGCGGACCCGGCTGCGGGAGGCGACGTGTTGCCTGGCCGAGGTGCGGCGCATCCGGGAGAGAGCGCGCGAGGCGCACTGGACGGCGGAGCGGCGACAGGACGCCATCGGGCTCCTGGTCGACCGGGAGCAGACGCAGGCCGGGACGGCCTGCGTCCAGCAGCCGGGGACCGAGCCGGCGGTGACCGACGGGGTACACGCCCACCTGCCGGCGCTGCGGCGTCTGGGCACCGACCTCGTGGAGATGCGGGTGGCCTTGGCCGGCCGGTACCGGGAGCTGGCCCGCATGGCCCCCGCCCGCGTCGACCGCGGGATTGTCCGTGGCGAGCTGGTCCGGTCCTCGGACAATCGCCTGACCGGCGCGCTCACCCTTGCTCCGGCGTTCATCGGTCCGCCGCGGAGCGAGCCCGCCGGTGCGCGTCGCCGTACGGCCGGGACCGGCGTGGCCATGGGAGCGGCCGCGGTGCTGGCCGGTGTGTTGGTGCTGGTCGGAGTCGTGGTGGGCACGCACCTCGCGCCCCCACCCGCGCCCGCACCCGTCGGTGCGGCCCCCCAGGCGGCCGGCATCCAGGCCGGATCAGAGGTGGGTGCGATCGGCGGCTCCCCCTCCCCGGTAGGGGAGAACCCCTCGGCGTCGGTC
This sequence comes from Kitasatospora sp. NPDC050463, assembly GCF_040655255.1. Taxonomy (NCBI): domain Bacteria; kingdom Bacillati; phylum Actinomycetota; class Actinomycetes; order Kitasatosporales; family Streptomycetaceae; genus Kitasatospora; species Kitasatospora sp. NPDC050463. The sequence continues at coordinate 51,290 of NZ_JBFAJO010000048.1, read as the reverse complement.
CCCAGTGGGAGGCCGGCCACCTCGTCGCCCTCTCCCCCGCCGAGCGGTACGTCCCCCCGGGCCGTGGGAACAGAGCCCGTGCCGGCGGTGTCCGTACCGGCAGTGTCCGTACCGCCGATGTCCGTACCGGCGGACACCGCGGTTCGGAGCGCAGAGGCCGGCGCCCGGTCGGACCCTGCCGCCCCCTCGCCTTCGGGCGGAAGCGAGAGGCCGGCGTCGTCACCGATCCCGTCCTCGTCGGCATCGAGGACGGCGTCGGGCCCCCGATGCTCGACCGGCTCGGCGGAGCCCCGATGGCTCCGCCGGCGGGGTCGGTCGAGATCAAGAACGGCAAGTCCCTGCAGTGCGTGGCCACGCCCGGTGGCAGTCGGGACGAGGGCCAGCAAGTCCAGCAGTTCCCCTGCGGGGACTTCCCCGATCACTTCTGGAACGCCCAGAAGACCTACACGGACACCGAAGGCGACACCTACTACCGGATCGTCAGCTACAACAGCGCCCTGTGCCTCTCCGTCCGGGACTCCAGCACCGAGGCCACCGCCCAGGTCGTCCAGTCGGCGTGCAAGGACAACCCCGGACAGTCGTGGAAGATCGAGAAGTGGCCGCGCGGCATCCGCTTCGTCAACGGGAACAGTCAGCAGTGTCTGGCCGTCTCCTACGGCAGCACCGCCCCGCAGGCTCCCCTGATGCAGTACCCGTGCGGAGACTACCCGGACCACTACTGGGACTACGGCCCGCGCCGGTAGCGGCCCGACCTCCGTACGACCGGTCACGCCCGCGCTCAGTAGGTGGGTGACGCCGGCGCCGGCCCCGTCGTCGCTCGGGCGACCTGACATGTCATCAGGCGATTCGTACCGGCAGGCTGCGCACGCCCCTGAGCATGACGCTCGGCCGGCGTTCGATGCGGGCCGGGTCGGCGGCCAGGGCGAGACCGGGGCAGCGTGCGAGTAGGGCGCGCAGGGCGGCCGCGGCCTCGGTGCGGGCGAGCGGGGCGCCGAGGCAGTGGTGGATGCCGTGGCCGAAGCCGAGCTGGCCGGCCGGCCTGCGCCGGACGTCGAACCGGTCGGGGTCGGGGAAGTGCCGCGGGTCGCGGGACGCGGCGGCGAGCGAGACGAGGACGGAGTCGCCGGCCGCGATACGGGTGCCGCCGATCTCCACGGCCTCGGCCGCGAACCGGAAGGCGGCGGCGCCGACCGGCCCGTCGTACCGGAGCATCTCCTCGATCGCGCCGTCGACGAGGCCCGGGTCGCCGCGCAGGGCGGCGAGCTGGTCGGGGTGGGTGAGCAACGCGAGCACACCGCCCGAGATGAGGTTGACCGTCGTCTCGTGACCCGCGACGAGCAACAGGAAGGCCATGCCGAGGAGTTCCTCGGCCGACAGCGGCGCCGGCCCCGCGCCCGGCGCCCCGCCACGGGACCCTGTGGCGGCGACGAGGGCGCTGAGCAGGTCGCTACCCGGATCGGCCCGCTTGTCCTCGATGAGGGCGGCGAAGTAGGCGGTCATCGCGGCGGCCGCGGCACCGGCCGCCTCTGGCGAGGTGGGTGCGACGATCTCGCCGGACCAGTCGTGGAAGTCGCCGTGGTCGGCCGACGGCACCCCGAGCAGGTCGCAGATGACGGTCAGGGGCAGCGGCAGCGCGAACGCGCTCACGAGGTCGGCGGACCCGTCGGTGGCGACCGTGTCGAGCAGGCCGTCGAGCAGGCGGTCGGCGAGCTTCTCGATCCGGGGGGCCAGCGCCGCGATCCGTCCGGGGGTGAACTCGCGGGCGACCAGCGCCCGCAGGCGGGTGTGCTGGGGCGCGTCGGTCTGGAGCATGTTGAGGCCGATGGCGTGGCCGCCGTCGTCCGTCCACGAGGAGGAGAAGCGGATGTCGTTGCGCAGCCGGGGATCGGTGAGGGCGGCGCGGGCCTCGTCGCGGGCCACGATCAGCCATGCCTCGCCGGATTCGGGGACGAGGATGCGGTGCACCGGCCCCTGCGCGCGCAGCGCGGCGTAGACGGGGTACGGGTCGACGGTGACGTCCAGGCCTTCGGGGGCCAGATCCTGAAGTGTCGGAGCGCTCACGGCGGTTCCCTCCCAGCGGGTAAAACGGGCATTGGTCCCCGTTTCTTGGTCGGACCATACCAGGAAACGGGGAAGCATCCCCACTAGGGTGGTTCGGCGAACCGCGCACCCAGGTCGACCCGACCGTCGCGGCGGGTCGCGTCCACCCCCGTCACACCGTCGACGTCACCCGGCGGACGCCGACGGCACCGCCCCGGCGGCGGCGAGGTGGGCGCGGGCCGCGGCCAGGGCGGCGGCCGCGACGCGCAGGTGATGGGAGACCAGCGGCAGGACGGCCGGGGTGAGCGTGCGCGCCGTGAGCAGTCTCGCCGCCTCCAGCGGCACGGTGGCGCGTTCGAGGAGGTCCGCCGTTCGGGCGGGAAGCCCCGGACCGGCGGCCCTGACCTCGCCCACCGTGCGGCGCAGGAGGATCAGCGCGTCCTCGGCATCCGGTGGGCCGTCGGGGAAGCGGTGCCCCCACGACGCCAACTCCATTTCGACGGAGCGGGCGTGGGCGTCGCAGCGCCCCGCCCACAAGACGGTGGAGGCGGTCGCGCGGGGCGACGGGTTCTCGGTCGGCACCTGCCGATCATGTCCCAGAACCCGGCCGCCCGTTCGCTGTTCGCCCATTCCTCCCGAGAACCCGAATCCTGCGCCACCCGCCCGCGGCACGGGCGGCCGGGGCGCCGGACTACTGCGGGGGGCACTCCAGGACGAGGCGGATCTCCGTGACCTCGTAGCCGGCGCGGTCGAAGGCCGCCGCCATCGGGGCGTTGACGGTGTCCGTGGTCGCGGTGATGCGCTCGGCGCCCGCCGTCGCGTGGAAGCGGGTGATCTCGGCCAGGATCTCGTCGATCAGGCCCCGGCCGCGCTGCTCCGGCACGACGCCCAGGTAGCCGACGTTGCGGTGGTAGGGCGTCGCGGAGGGAATCGCCATGCCCGCCGGCGTCCCGTCCGGCAGGTGCGCCAGGCGCCACCACGAGCGCTCGCCGGGGCAGCTCAGGTAGAAGTCGAAGTCCTCGCGAGCCAGCTGCTCGGCGTCCATGGTGAGCAGCTCGTTCTGCGTCGCCAGGTCGAGGCTGTCCTGCGAGAGGCGCGCGAAGGCGTCCAGGAACTCCTCGTCGGTGCCCTCCCGGAAGACCAGTCGCCCGGTCGGTTCGGCGGTTCCGCTCTCCGGCGTCCACTCGTAGCGGAGCCGCTCGATCTCACGGGTCAGACCGGCACGCTCCGCGGCCCGCCGACGCCACGCGACCGCCTCGGCCAGCTCCGGTTGGTCCCGCCAGCCGCGCGGAAGCGACATGTTGTAGCCCGGAAGGTTCCCGAAGGCGGCGTGGCCGGCCTCCAGCAGGGCGGTGGCGACGGTAGCCGGATCGGCCACGCCCGCCCGGACCTGGAGGCAGTCCAGCGCGATGGGCCGCTCGCTGTCGGCGCGGCCCCACCACAGGGCCCGGGCCAGGATCTCGCCGTCCTCGTCCTGGGCGAACCAGATCCACTCGGGGCGGATCCGGTTCTCGGCGAGCTCCTCGCGGACCTTCTCGGCGGTCAGGGCGGGGACGGGGCCGTCGGCCGGGTAGGCGAGGGCGCGGTCGAGGTCGGTGGGGTCTGCGGTAGCGGCACGGAAGATCATCTGATGATGATCACAGAAGATCGGCCGGCCGTGCCACCCTGTTCGACGAGGACCGCCACCCCGGCCCTCGCCCCGCACGCGAGCGAGGTCCAGGGCCGTACGGGCACACCGCGCCGGTGGAGGCGTGACCGGACCACCCACGGATACCCGGGCGCCGGAGCTCCGCCACGGCGGACGGCTTGACGGACCGTCATCCCCTGATCAGGGGCCAGGTCAACTGCCCTGCGGCGGCGCCAAGTAGGCTTTTGCCCGGGTGGTGACCAGGACGCTGTGAGAGACTGGCGTCGCTCAGCGGGGCCGGATTCGCGTCCCAGGTGCGTGGCCCGCGCACGGTGCCCGCCAACCGGGACGCCTTCTGCGCACCGCTGACGTCGGAACTGATCACGTACGCCGAGTGGAGAAGTCATGACCAACGTCCGCCTTTCGACGACGATGGGCGACATCGTCCTTTCCCTTGACGAGGCCAAGGCGCCGAAGTCGGTCGCGAACTTCCTGACCTACCTCGACGAGGGGCACTACGCGGAGACGGTGTTCCACCGGGTCATCAGCGGCTTCATGATCCAGTGCGGCGGCGTCGACACCAGTATGCGCATCAAGCCCGCTCCGCGCCGGGTGGAGAACGAGGCGCGCAACGGGCTGAAGAACGTCAAGTACAGCGTGGCGATGGCCCGGACCTCCGACCCGCAGTCGGCCAGCGCGCAGTTCTTCATCAACACGGTCGACAACGGCTTCCTCGACTACCCGGGCCAGGACGGCTGGGGCTACGCGGTCTTCGGCCAGGTCGTGGAGGGGCACGACGTCGTGGACCGGATCGCGCAGGTCCCGACAGGGGCACAGGACGTGCCCCGGGAGCAGATCGTCATCAAGTCCGCCGAGGTGGTGGCCGCTTCGGCCTGACCGGCCGGCGAACCGTCCGACGTCACCGGCCGGTGACGTCGGACGGTCACTGCCTGTCCGCCGCCGGCTCAGGCGGCCCGCTCCTCCCCGCCCGTCGCCCGCCGCAGGCTCAGCGGGCGCAGGTCCGTCCAGTGCTCGTCGACGTAGGTCATGCACTCCTCCTTGGTCCCGGTGGGACCGACGGTGTGCCAGCCGGCGGGCACCTGGAGGCCGGCCGGCCAGAGCGAGTGCTGCCCTTCGTCGTTGACGAGGACGCGGAAGAGCTCGGTGTCGGATGCTTCGTTCGCGGGCATGGTCACCTTTCCGGGGACGGGGACGGAGACGGGGTCGCACCAGGGCTTGTCAGGCGGGTTCGACCAGCAGGGGCAGGCTCTTCGGGCCGCTCATCGTCGGGTCCGGGTGCCACAGCATCGGCCGGTCCGGGTCGAGCCGGAAGGAACGGAAGCGGCGCAGCAGCACGCGCAGCGCGACCCGTGCCTCCAGCCGGGCCAACGGGGCTCCGAAGCAGAAGTGGATGCCCTTGCTGAACGCGATGTGGGGGTTCGGGTTCCGGTCGATCAGGAATTCGTCGGGGCGGTCGAACTGCCGCTCGTCGTGGTTGGCCGAGAGGACCGCGCACACCACGACCTGGCCGGCCTCGATGGTGGTGCCGCGCAGCTCGACCTGCTTCTTCGTGACGCGCGGGACGATGCCCACGGGGCTGCGGAAGCGCAGGACCTCCTCCAGTGCGGCGGGAATGGCGTCGGGGTCGGCGCGCAGTGCCCGCTCGGCGTCCGGGTGCTCCAGGAGGCAGAGGAAGGTGTTCCCCAGCCAGAGGGTCACCGTCACGTGGCCGGCGAGCAGGAGCACGGTCGCGAACCCGGCGATCTCCCGGTCGGTCAGCCGCTCGCCGTCCACCTCGGCCGCCACCAGGTCGGCGAGCAGGCCGGGGCTGGGGTGTTTCCTGCGCTGGACGACCAGGTCGAGCAGGTAGTCGTGGAACGCCTTCGCCGCGCCGACGGACGACTCGCTCTTGGTGTCGAACGCGCCGTTGGCGTACAGCTGGTCGGCCCACTGCTTGAACAGCGGCCGGTCCTCGGCGGGGACCCCGAGCATCTCCGTGATCACGGTCAACGGCAGTGCGTAGGCGATGTCCTCGACGAGTTCGAGCTCGGTCTTCTCCGGAACGCGGTCCAGCAGCTCCTCGGCGATCCGCTCCACCCGCTCTTCGAGCTGGGCGACCGCGCGGGGCGTGAACGCCTGGCTGACGAGCCGGCGAAGCTGCTGGTGGCGGGGCGGGTCGAGGGTCCCGATGTGCCCCTCCATGAGCCCGGTGGCCTCGGGGAAGACGGCGCTGAAGTCCGAGGAGAACGTGTCGTGGTCCGAGAGGACGGAGACGGCGTCGTCGTAGCGGAAGACCTGGTAGGCGCCGCTCGCGGGGTCACGCACCACCGGGCTGGTGTCGCGCATGGTGCGGCAGAGGTCGAGCATCTCTAGACCGGGACGCGGGTCGGACGGACCGTCCGGCGTGGTCGGCATGGGGGTCTCTCCTTGGGTCGGTGGGGGCCCGGGGCCCGGTCAGGACGACGGTTCGGCGACGATCTCGTAGTAGGCGAACCTGAAGGCGGTGTTGGGCGCGGAGAAGACCCGCTTGCAGGTCAGGCCGGCCGCCTCGATGACCTTCAGCCAGCCGTCGCGCGGCCGCGGGAAGCCCTGCTCGGTCAGGACGTGGATCAGGTAGAAGTTGGCGTCCTCGCTGTCCACGAGCAGTTCCGGCTCGCACAGCAGCAGCGTGCGGTTCGGGGCGGCGCGCAGCAGGTCGGCGTAGCGGCCGAGCATGTCGACCACGGCGGCCTCGCCGTCCCGGAAGTGCTCGTGCAGCGCTCCGACCGCCACGTAGAAGTCGGCTCCCTCGACGACCTCGGCCGGCCAGTCCTGCGGCCGGAAGGCGTCGGCGACCAGGAAGGAGAGCCGGTCGGCGACCCCCTGCTCGGCGGCCCGGCGCCCCGCGTAGTCGATCGCGTCCTGGGCGATGTCCAGTCCGAAGCCGCGCAGTTCGGGGTTCTCGCGCACCAGGTCGAGCACCAGACCGCCGGTGCCGCAGCCGAGGTCGAGCACACCGCGGGCGCCGCGCTCGCGGACCAGATCGCGCACCAGGTTGCCGCCGAAGCTGTTGAACAGGGTCTCGCAGCGCAGGCCGAGCGCCTCCGTGTCGCGGGTGACGTCGGTGCCGTAGGCCTTGCTGCCGTCCAGCAGGGCGCCGATCTCGTGCAGGACCGGCCCGTAGGCGTCGACGTAGTAGCCGAGCAGCGACTCCGCGACCTCGTCCAGGAGTTGGGCGCCGCGCCGGGTGGTGCGCCAGGTGTCGCCCTGGGACTCCACGATGCCGCGCAGCTCCAGGAAGCGCAGCACCTTGCCGATCCGGTCGGCCAGTTCGGGCTTGGGAGCCAGCTCGGCGAGCGGCGTCCACTCGGCCGAGAGGCGGTCGGCGACACCGGAGTTGGACAGGCCGACGATCGCGGTGGTCAGGACGTACGAGGACGCCAGCTCGCCGGCGCCGGCCTCGGCCACGGACTTCCAGGTCTGCTGGACTTCGTCGTCCAGGACCTCCACGGACTTGTTCTCAGCGGTCATGTTCGTGTTCTTCCTGTGAGTCCGGTCGGGTTCTCTTGCTCGGGTCGGGTCGGTTCGGGTCGGGCCGGTTCGGGTCGGGCCGGTTCGGGTCGGTTCGGCGCGGGTCCGGTCGGGTCGGTTCGGTTCGTTCTGGTGAGCGGGTTCAGCCCCGCTCGGGGAGGAAGCGGCGCATCCGTTCCAGTGCTTCGACCGTGCGCTCCCGGTCGCGCACGAAGGTGGTGCGCACCCAGCTCAGGCCGTCGGCGCGGTCGGTGAAGAAGCTCGTGCCGGGGGCGAGCAGGACCCCGGCGGACTCCACCAGTTCGGCGACCAGCTTGTCGCTGCGGGCCGCCAGCCGGGCGGTGCCCGCCAGCACGAACCAGCCGCCCTCCGGTGTGCGCACGTCGAAGCCCAGGGCCTCCAGGTGCGTCACGAGGTGGTCCCGGCGCTCCTGGAACAGCGCCCGGTCGTCCGTGAAGTCGGCGGCGCCGAGGGCGGACACGCCCTCCTGCAGCGGCCGGGCGGCGCCCACCGTGGTGCGCTCGTGCACCCGTCGCAGTCCCGCGGTGAGCTCCGGGGAGGCGACGCAGTAGCCCATCCGCCAGCCGGACATCTGTAGCGACTTCGACAGACTGCCGACGGTGATCACGTGGTTCGCGGCCCCCGGCATGCCCAGGGGCGAGACGTGCCGGCGGCCGTCGTAGACGTAGCGCTCGTAGACCTCGTCGGTGATGAGGACCAGACCGTGCTCGACGCACAGGTCGAGCAGACCCGACACCTCGGCCTCGTCGAAGGCCCGCCCCGTCGGGTTGTGCGGGGTGTTGAGCAGGACGGCGCGGGTGCGCCCGGTGATCGCGGCCCGTACCGCGTCCAGGTCGAGGCGCCAGTCGGGGCCCGCGAGCGGGACCGGGCGGGGTACCGCCGCGGCCAGCCGGATCACGCCCGGGTAGTTCTCGTAGAACGGCTCGGGCAGGATCACCTCGTCCCCCGGGTCGGTGACGGTGAGGACGGCGTCCAGCACGCCCTCGGTGGCCCCGCAGGTGACGGTGACCTCGTCGACGGGGTCGACCACGACGCCCCTGGTCCGCAGGAGTTCGGCGGCGATCAGCTGCCGCAGCGGGAGGAGGCCCTCCGGCGGCGCGTACTGGTTCCGTCCGTCGGCGAGGGCGGCGGTCGCCGCCGCGATCGCCGCGGCGGGCGGGTCGCCCGGCGGGATGCCGAGGGCGATGTCGATCGCGCCGACGTCGTGGGCCAGCCGCATCAGACCGGCCAGCTCCATCGCGCCGATTCCCGCCACCCGGCGGGAGAGCCGGCTGGTGGTGGGCTTCATGAGGTCACCTCCCGGGTGTCCGGCGACGGCCGGAAGGGCCGTGGGCCGCGTGGTTCAGTGGAGTGCGGCACGGATCGCCTCCCCCGTCGCCTTCGTCCCGAGCCGGCCGCCGAGGTCGACGGTGCAGCGCAGGTGGGCGACGGCGGTCCTGACGGCCGTGCGGACGGCGGCGGCCTCGGCCGGGTGGCCGAGGCGCTCCAGGAGCAGCGCGGCGGAGAGGATCGCCCCGATCGGGTTGGCGGTGTCCGTGCCGGCGATGTCCGGCGCGCTGCCGTGCACCGGTTCGTACAGGCCGAATCCGGTCTCCGGGTTGAGGTTGACCGAGGCCGCGGTGCCGAGGCCGCCGGCCAGTTCGGCGGCGAGGTCGGACAGGATGTCGCCGTAGGAGTTGTTGGTGACGATGACGTCGAACGCGGTCGGGTCCGCGACCAGCCGCATGGCGGCGACGTCGACGTAGAGGTGCGAGGTGGCCAGGTCGGGGCGGGCCGCGGCGGCGTCGCGCCAGCACTGCTGCCAGAGCCGGCCGCCGTTGGGCACCGCGTTGGACTTGTCGACCATGCAGACCGCGCGGGTCGCCGAGGCCAGCGCGAAGTCGATCACCCGGGTGACGCCGAGGTGGGTGCTCACCTCGGTGTCGATGGCGACCTCGGCCGCCGAGCCCGGCCGCAGCGCGCCGCCGATGTCGGTGTAGAGGCCCTCGGTGTTCTCCCGGACGATCACACAGTCGATGGCGCGCCGGTCGGGGTCGCGCAGCGGGCTGAGGCGGTCGTGCAGCAGCGTCGCCGGGCGGTAGTTGGCGTACAGGTCGAGTTCGAAGCGCAGGCGCAGCAGGACGTCCCTGGCATACCGGGTGCCCGCGGCGCGCGCGTCGCCGATCGCGCCGAGCAGGGTGCCGGAGCTGCGGCGGATCCGGGCGAGGTCGTCGTCGGACAGCGCCGTGCCGGTGGCGAGGAAGGTGTCGGCGTTGACGTGGTCGAGCACGTCGAAGGTGAGGTCCAGGCCGAAGCCGTCGAGGAGGGCGAGGGCCTGCTCGGTCACCTCGGGGCCGATGCCGTCCCCGGGGACGACGGTGATGAGGGACATGGTGCTCAGTTCACCCCGCCCGTCGGCGCGAAGGCGGGCAGCCAGTCGGGCCGGCCCTGTTCGTAGGCGGCGATGTCGTCCAGCCTCTCCAGCGTCACCGCGATGTCGTCCAGGCCGCCGAGGAGCAGGCGGCGCGCCCTGCCGTCGATCTCGAAGGGGCGGCTGCCCCCGGGCCAGCGCACGACGCACCCGGCGAGGTCGACGGTGACCGCGTACGTCGCGTCCTGCTCGGCCGCCGCCATCAGGTGCGCCACGTCCGCTTCGGGCAGCTGGGCCACCAGCAGGCCGTTCTTCAGGGCGTTGCGGCGGAAGATGTCGCCGAAGCTGGGGGCGATCACCGCGGCGACGCCCCAGTCCCGCAGGGCCCACACGGCGTGCTCGCGGGAGCTTCCCGTGCCGAAGTTCGCGCCGGCGACCAGCACGGTGCCCGCGGCCCGCGCCGGGTCGTTGAGGACGAAGTCCGGCTGCTCCCGCCAGCGGGCGAACAGGGCGTCCTGGTACCCCGTCCTGGTCAGCCGGCGGCAGTACTCGCTGGGAATGATCTGGTCGGTGTCCACGTCGGTGCGCCGCAGTGGCAGCACCGTGCCGGTGTGGCTGGTCAGCGGTTCCATCCCGGTACCTCCTCGCTCTGGTCGGTCACCCGCGGTCCAGGTCGGACGGCGCGGCGAGACGGCCGGCGACCGCGGTCGCCGCCGCGACGGCCGGCGAGACGAGGTGCGTACGGGCGGTGCGTCCCTGCCGTCCCTCGTAGTTGCGGTTGGACGTCGAGGCGCAGCGCTGACGGCCGGGGAGCCGGTCGGAGTTCATGCCGAGGCACATCGAACAGCCGGAGAAGCGCCATTCGGCGCCGGCGGCCAGGAAGACCTCGTGCAGCCCCTCCCGCTCGGCCTGCTCGCGCACCTGCATGGAGCCGGGCACGACCAGCATCCGGACGTCCGGTGAGACCTTGCGGCCGCGGAGCACCTCGGCCGCCGAACGCAGGTCCTCGACCCGGCCGTTGGTGCAGGAGCCGAGGAAGACGGTGTCGACCTCGATGTCGCGCATCGCGGTGCCCGGGACCAGTCCCATGTAGTCCAGGGCGCGGCGGGCCGCGGCCCGCTCGGCGGGGTCGGTGCAGTCGTCCGGGTCCGGCACGCTGCCGGCGAGGGGCACGGCCTGTCCCGGGTTGGTGCCCCAGGTCACCACCGGGGTCAGGTCGGCGACGTCGATGGTGACGGTACGGTCGAACACCGCCCCGGGGTCGGTGCGCAGCGTCTCCCAGTGGGCGAGCGCGCGCTCCCACGCCTCGCCGACCGGGCGCCGCGGACGGTCGGCGAGGTAGGCGACGGTGGTCTCGTCCGGTGCGACGAGGCCGGCTCGGGCCCCGGCCTCGATGGAGAGGTTGCACATGGTCATCCGGCCCTCCATCGAGAGCCTGCGGACCGCCTCGCCGCGGTACTCCAGGACGTGGCCGTGCGCGCCGTTGGCGCCGATCCGGGCGATCAGGGTGAGCATGAGGTCCTTGGCGGTCACGCCCGGCGCGGGTACGCCGGTGAACTCGACCGCCATGGTCCGCGGGCGTTGCAGGGCCAGGGTCTGGGTGGCCAGCACGTGCTCGACGTCGCTGGTGCCGATGCCGAAGGCGAGGGCGCCGAACGCGCCGTGCGTGGAGGTGTGGCTGTCGCCGCACACCACGGTCATCCCGGGCTGCACCGCGCCGAGTTCGGGTCCGACGACATGGACGATGCCCTGCCGTCCGTCGCCGTGGCGGAACAGTTCGATGCCGTGCGCGGCGCAGTTGCGGCGCAGCGTGGTGACCTGTTCCACGCTGACCGGGTCCGTGATGACCAGGCTGTCGGTGGGGACGTTGTGGTCCTCGACGGCCAGGGTCAGCTCGGGCCGGTGCACGGGGCGCCGGGCGAGCAGCAGCCCGTCGAAGGCCTGGGCCGAGGTCGCCTCGTGGACCAGGTGCAGGTCGATGTAGAGCAGGTCCGGTCCGTCCGTGGCCTCGCCCACGCGGTGGGCGTCCCAGACCTTATCGACCAGGGTCCTCGGTCCCGTCGCCGGGTCCGTCGCCGGGCCGTCCGTCATCGGGTCCCTCATCGGGTCCGTCATCCGTGGTTCTCCTCCCCCGTGGGTGTGCCGGCGCCGGCGGCCGTGCGGTCGCTCGGCCCGTGGTCGCCGCCGGGCGGGCCGAACTCGGCCGCCAGCCTGTCCCGCACCACGTCGAGTTCGTCGCACCGGCCGTCGGGACGTTCGGTCACGTACTCGGTGTACAGCCGTTCCACCAGGGCGTCGTCGGGCTCCATGCCGAGCTGCTGGAGCACGTGGCGGAAGACGGCCCGGCCGGAGTGACGGCCGACCAGCAGCGAGCGCTGCCGGGCGAACCGGTAGGGGTTGATGAACTCGTACGTGGCCGGGTTCTTGAGGATGCCGTCCTGGTGGATGCCGGCCTCGGTGGCGAAGGCGTTGTCGCCGAAGATCGCCTTGTTGCGGGGCGCCGGCATGGAGATCACCGTGGCCAGCTCCTGGAAGGCGCCGTAGAGGTGGTCGAGCCGGATGCCGGTGGTGGCGCCGAACTGCTCGCCCTTGTAGGCCAGCGTCGCCGCGATCTCCTCCAGCGGGGTGTTGCCCGCGCGCTCGCCGATCCCGGCCAGGGTGGCCTGGACCTCGTTCGCGCCCGCCTGGATGCCCGCCAGGGCGTTGGCCAGCGACAGTCCGAGGTCGTCGTGGCAGTGGGTGGCGAGCGTGATGTCGTCCGGGAGCCAGGAGCGGACCATCGCGCACAGATCGCCGTACTCCTGCGGGGTCGCGCAGCCGGTCGTGTCGGCGAGGATCACGGTGCTGACGCCGGCGGCCAGGGCCTCCGTGACGAGGGCCTCGATCAGGTCCTTCTCGCCGCGGCTGGCGTCCTCGACGCCGAAGGAGACGTCCTGCGCCCCGAGGGAGTGGGCGTACCGGATCGCGTCCCCGGTCTCCCGCACCGCCTCCTGGCGGCTGATGCCCCGCTTGTACCTCAGGTGCAGGTCGCTGCCCGTGCCGCAGATCTGCACCTGGTGGTTGGGGCGTGCTCCCCCGGCCTCCATGGACAGCCGGACGTCCTCCCGGGAGGCCCGGTTGAACGTGGCGAACCGTGTGGTGGGGGCCAGCGACTCGGCGACGAGCCGGGTGGCCGCGAAGTCCTCCGGCGAGGAGCCGGGGAAGCCCGCCTCGATGGTGTCCGCGCCGTAGGCCTCCGCCCTGAGCGCGAGCACTTTCTTCTGCTCCGTGGTCATCGCGTTCCCCGGTGCCTGCTCACCGTCTCGTAAGGTGGCGTCGAAGATGGATATTCTGCGCTGCGGAGGGCTTTCCTGACGTGCCATTGGTCCCTCTCCGTCTCCCGTTCAGCCAAACCTGGATCGATGCGCGAGGAATTCGCCGCGCTTCTCGTGCCCGGCGCACTCCCCGTGCCCGGCGTATGCGCCGCACACCTCGTACTCGGCTTTCCCGTCGTACCGGCGCGCCCGGCCCGCCCGTCGTGCCCGGCGCACCGGTTCCGGTATTCCTCGACGCCTCGCGCGCCGCGATGTTCAGGGCTTTCGGTGCGCCACGATCAGCACACAGCCGAGTTCACCGGTCATCTGGCCGACCATGCTCTCCGCCTCCTCCGACTGTTCGGGGGTGAAATTGAAGAGCTTGGCCAGCTCGTCCTTGTTCGCGACGGTGATGTCGTTCATCATCGTGAACGAGGGGCTCACGTTCTCCGAGATGTCGGAGATCTCGTCGGCGACCAGCCCGGCCGCTTCGAGCAGCGCCGGGTAGTCCGCGAGGCGCGGCAGCGCGCCGGGGGCGCCGGCCCGTGCGGCCGCCTCCTGCGCGGTGATGTCCTCCCGGTCGAAGAGGTCGGTCAGCACCACGCGCCCGCCCGGCACGACGACCCGGCCCATCTCGGCGAGCGCCCGGCGTCGGTCCATGTGGACGATCGACTCGAAGGCGAGCGCGGCGTCGAACGAGGCGTCCTCGAAGGGCATGGCCGTGCCGTCCGCCTGCTGGAAGCCCACCCGGTCGGCGAGGCCCTCGGCGGCCGCCCGCTCGGTGGCGATCCCGATCTGGTACGAGCTGATGGTGATGCCGAGCACGGTGGCACCGGTCGCGGCGGCCAGCCGGACGGCCGGCTTGCCGAGGCCGCAGCCCACGTCCAGCACCCGGTCGCCGGCGCCGACCCCGAGCTTGGGGATCAGCAGGTCGGTGAACCGGTCGGTCGCCTCCTCGACGGTGGCCGTGTCGTCCGGCCCCAGCCAGTAGGCGAAGTGGAAGTTGTCGTCCCACTCCCGGCGCAGCATCGGGCCGACCAGTTCGTAGTAGTCCAGTTGCGGCAGGCTGGTGCCGGGCACGTTCTCGTCCGACTGCATGTCGTCTTCCTTCCGGTTCTGCCCGTCAGGGCCTGGGGTGTTCCGGTGATTTCCCGTCAGGGTGTGCGGAGTACGCCGGTGACGGTCCGTGCGGGCGCGTGGCGGAGGTCGGCGCAGAGCGATTCGGCGATTTCCCCGGAGCGCACGGCCGTCATGGAAAGAAGGCTCGACGAGATGCCGTGCGTGTGCTCGGTCGCACCCTGCAGATAGATGCCGCAGGTGAGTTTCTCGGAGGTGACGACCCGATAGTTGCGGTCCACTCGGAGCATACCTTCATCGTCAAGCTCGATGAAGTCCGCCAGCTCTCCGAGCAACGGCAGCGGGTCGGCCGGGCGGTAACCCGTGGCGAAGATGACGATATCCGAATTCACCGTCTCGACATCGCCGTTCGGCAGGAATTCGATCTGTACCTCCACACCGTCCACACCGCCCGCGGCCGGGGTGACCGCGCGGACCCGGGAGACGTTGGCGATCCGCAGCCGGTGGATGCCGGCCACCTTCTCCTGGTACTGCCGGCGGTAGATCTCCTTGATGAGGTCGAGGTCGACCACCGAGTAGTTGGCGTTGCCGTGGTACCGCATCAGGGACTCCCGCACGGCGGGCGACGCCAGGTAGTAGTCGTCCACGGCGGCCGGGTCGAAGATCCGGTTGGCGAACGGACTGTCGTCGGCGACGCTGTAGCCGTAGCGCGAGAACACCGCGTGCACCCGGGCGTCGGGGAACGTGCCCAGCAGGTGGTTGGTGATCTCCGCCGCGCTCTGTCCGGCCCCCACCACCGTGAAGGTGCGCTCCGGGGCCGGCGGCAGCTCGGCCAGCCGGTGCAGGAACTCGGAGCTGTGCCAGACCCGTTCGGACGGCTCGACGCCGTCCGGCAGGGCCGGTCGCAGGCCGGTGGCCAGCACGAGGTTGCGGGCCAGCCGGGTGCGTGTCCGGCCGGGCTCGGCGACGTCCCTGATCACCAGTTCGACGCAGTCGACGGCGTGGTCCCCCGGCACGGGGCGCACCGCGACCACCTCGCTGCCGTAGCTCACCGCCTCGGGGATCCGGGCCGCGGCCCAGGCGAGGTAGTCGTGGAACTCGGCCCGGGAGGGCACGAGGATCTGGTGGTTGATGAAGTCGACCAGCCGGCCGTGCTCCTGGAGGTAGCACAGGAAGCTGAACGAGCTTCGAGGATCGCGCAGCGTGACGAGGTCCTTCAGGAACGAGATCTGCATCGTCGCGTCGTCGATGAGCATCCCGCGGTGCCAGCCGAACGAGGTACTGCGTTCGAAGAAGGCCGCGCTCGGCGCCTCCCGGCCCCGTTCGCGCAGCGCGATGGCCAGGGCCAGGTTGGACGGGCCGAAGCCGATCCCGGCCACGTCGAGAGTCCGGGACGTCTCCTGCGATGCCATGTGTTCTCCTCCCATGTCAGTCGGTCCCCCACTTCGAGGACAGCGTGCGAAGCAGCGTGTTGATGCGGACGCGCGGCGCACTGTCGGTGGGCAGCGTCGCGATGGTGCCCGGCAGTTTGTTCAGTTCCTCCAGTACCAGGAGTGCGGTGGCGACGTCCTCGGGCACGTCGTCGTCGGTCGCCGGCATGACCAGCGACCGCAGGTGGACGGCCAGGTCCATGGGCGTCGGGTGGTCGAAGATCAGGCCCGCCGGCAGCCGCACCCCGGAGACGGCCGCCAACTGGTTGCGCAGCCGCACCGAGCCGAGCGAGTCCATGCCCAACTCGACGAACGTGCGGTCCGGTTCGACCTTCTCCGGGTCGGTGTGCCCGAGCAGCGCGGCCGTCGCCGACCGCACCAGCTCGAAGACCACCTGGTCGCGCTGGTCCTGCGGAGCCCTGGCCAGCCGCTCGGCGAGGGATTCCGTGCTCTCCTGCGGGACGGGGCCCGCCGCGCGCCGGACCGGCCGGCGGACGAGGCCGCCGAACAGCGGGTGCAGCGGCTCGTGGCCCGACCTGGCCCGCAGCGCGGCCGTGTCCAGCAGGATCGGCAGCACGGCCGCGGCACCGGCCGCGCACGCCAGGTCGAACAGCCGCAGGCCCTGCTCCGAGGAGAGCGGGAGCACACCGGCGCGGGCGATCCGGGCCAGCTCGGCGGTGTCGAGGTGGCCGGTCATGCCGGTGGCCTCCGCCCACAGCCCCCAGGCCAGGGACTGCGCGGGCAGTCCCCGGGCCCGGCGGTGGTGGGCCAGGGCGTCCAGATAGGCGTTGGCGGCCGCGTAGTTGCCCTGGCCCGGGTTGCCCAGGGTGCCGGCCGCGGCGGAGAACAGGACGAACGCGGTGAGGTCCAGATCGCGGGTCAGCTCGTGCAGGTGCCGGGCCCCGTCGACCTTCGGCCGGAGCACCCGGGCGAGCCGGTCCGGCGTCAGCGAGCCGATCAGGGCGTCGTCGAGCACACCCGCCGCGTGGACGACCGCGCGGACCGGGTGCTCCACCGGCACCGAGGCCAGCGCCCGCGCCACCTCCTCACGCACCGCCACGTCGCAGGCCAGCACCCGCACCTCGGCCGCCAGCTCCGGGACCTCGCCACCACTGCGGCTCAGCAACAACAGGTGCCGCACCCCGTGCACCTCCACCAGATGCCGCGCCACCAACCGGCCCAGCACACCCGTACCCCCGGTGATCACCACCGTGCCCCCGGGATCGAACACCGGCCCCTCGGACGCGGCCCCCGCTCCCAGCCGCGACAGCCGCGGCACCCGCAGTCCACCGCCGCGGACCGCGATCTGGGGCTCACCGCAGGCCAGTGCCGCGGTGAGGACGTCCCTGGTCGGCGGTTCGGTGGCGTCGACGAGCACGATCCGGTCCGGCTCCTCCGACTGCGCGGAGCGCACCAGGCCCCAGACCGCCGCGCCCGCGAGGTCCGTCACGTCCTCCTCCGGGGACGCGGCGACCGCTCCCCGGGTGACCAGGACGAGCTTGGCGCCGGCGGTCCGGTCGTCGGCCAGCCACGACCGCACCAGCTCCAGCGCCCGCCCGGTGGCCGCGTGGACGTCGTCGTGACGCGCCCAGGGGGCCAGGACGACGGCGGGGGCGGCGGGAGCCGTACCGAGGGCCGTGACGTCCCGGTGGGCCGGGAGGTCCGCGAAGTCCCGTCCGAGGTCACCGACACCGTCGCCGAGCAGCGCCCAGGCGCCCGGCGCGCCGGCGGAGGATGCGGCGGAGGCGGCGGGTGCGGCCACCGGGACCCAGTCGAGCCGGAACAGGCCGTTGCGCCGCAGCGCCCCGCCGGTGTCCGGCCGGGCGTCGGGCAGCGGCCGCAGGGTGATCTCCTCGGCGGTCAGGACGGTGTCGCCCGCCGCGTCCACCGCCAGCAGCGCGTACGCGTCGGAGCCGGTGGGCGTCAGCCGCACGCGCAGTTCGCCGGCACCGACCGCATGGCAGGTCACCCCGCGCCACGACACCGGCGTCAGGACGCCGGAGCCGGCGTCCGTGAGCCGGACGGCCTGCAGCGCCGCCTCCAGCAGGACGGGGTGCGTCCCGAACCCGTCCACGGCGACGTCCTCGGGCAGGGCGACCTCCGCGAACACCTCGGCGCCGGAGTGCCACACCGACCGCAGGGCCTGGAAGGCGGGCCCGTACCCCACACCGAGCGAGGCGAACCGGTCGTACAGGCCGGCCGGCTCGACCCCCGGCGCGTCGGCCGACGGCCACGGCCCAGCCGGAGCGGGGCCACCGGGCGGCGCGGCCGCCAGCAGCCCCCGGGCGTGCAGCGTCCAGCCGGCCGGGTCCGCGTCCGGCCGCGCGTGCACGGTGACCGTGCGGGCGCCGGTGTCGTCCGGGCCACCGACGGCTACCTGGAGGTGCACGGCGCCGTCGTCCGCCAGGACCAGCGGTGCCTCGCCGGTGAACTCCCGCAGGTGGTCGGCGGCCACGTCGGCGCCGGCGCGCAGGGCCAGCTCGACGAAGGCGCCGTCCGGCAGCACCGTGTCGCCGCGGCGTTCGTGGTCTGCGAGCCACGGCGTGCTGTGCCGGGTGATCCGGCCGACGCACACGTACCCGTCCGTTCCCGGCAGTTCCACGGCGGCGCCGAGGAACGGGTGGCCGGGGACGGCCAGGCCGAGCCCGTCGGGGGCGCCCGTGGGCCGCGCGGCGGGGCGCAGCCAGTACCGCTCGTGCTGGAAGGCGTAGGTCGGCAGGTCCGCCGGGCGGGCGCCGCTCTCCTCGAACACCTCCGGCCAGCGCACCGGCACGCCGTGCGTGAACGCCTCGGCGACGGAGGTGAGCAGGCGGCGGGTGCCGCCGTCGTCCCGTCGCAGGGTGCCCAGGGCGACGGCGCCCCGTCCGGTGTCGTCGACGGTCTCCTGCACGCTGCCCGAGAGCACCGGGTGCGGGCCGACCTCGACGAAGCAGGTGGCGCCCGCCGCCAGCGCGGCCCGCACGGCCGTGTCGAAGCGGACCGTGCCCCGCAGGTTGCGGTACCAGTAGTCGGGCCCCCATTCCGTGGTGTCCATGGCCTCGCCGGTCACGGTGGAGTACACCGGGACGCTCGCGGCCCGGGGGCGGATGTCCCGCAGGGCGTCGAGCAGCTCGCCCCGGACCCGCTCGACCTCGGCCGAGTGGGAGGCGTAGTCCACCTCGATCCTGCGGGCCCGCACGCCCTGCCGGGCGGCCTCGGCGAGCAGTTCGTCCAGGGCCTGCCCCGGGCCCGACACGACCACCGTCGACGGGCCGTTGACCGCCGCCAGGGACAGCCGGCCGGCCAGGCCCGCCAGCAGCGCCTCGGCGCCCTCGGCGGGCAGGGCCAGCGACACCATGCCGCCGCTGCCGGCCAGCCGCAGCAGCGCGCGGCTGCGCAGCGCCACCACCCGGGCGGCGTCCTGCAGGGACAGCGCTCCCGCGACGCACGCGGCCGCGATCTCGCCCTGCGAATGGCCCACCACGGCGGCCGGTTCGACGCCGAGCGAGCGCCAGACCTCCGCCAGCGAGACCATCACGGCGAACAGTGCGGGCTGCACCACGTCGACCCGGGCCAGCGCCTCGGCGTCCCCGAGGACGTCGAGCAGCGACCACTCGACGTACGGCCTCAGCGCGGCCGCGCATTCCCGCATCCGGGCGGCGAAGACCGGCGACTCGGCCATCAACGCGTCGGCCATGCCGACCCATTGGGCCCCCTGGCCCGGGAAGACGAACACCACCCTCGGGTCGGTCACGGCCCGGCCGACCACGGTCGCGCCCTCGGTCAGGCCGCGCAGCAGCTCCGCCCGGTCGGCACCGAGCAGTACCGCGCGGTGCTCCAGGGCCGCCCGGGCCGTCGCCAGGGTGTGGCCGACGTCCACGGCGCTCGGAGCGGGGGTGCCGGTGGTCCCGGCGGTCCCCGGCTCGGCCGCGCCGTCCGCGGCGCCGTCCGTCAGGGCGGACAGCAGCCGGCGGGCCTGGTCGCGCAGCGCGCCCTCGGAGCGTGCCGAGAGCACCCAGGGCACCACCGGCAGGGTCCGGGGCCCGTCGGCTCCGGCTCCGTCCGACGCGGCCTCGGCCTCGGCCGGCCGCTCCAGGATCACGTGGGCGTTCGTCCCGGTCACGCCGAACGCGGACACGCCCGCCCGGCGGGGCCGGCCCGTCTCGGGCCACGCGACCGCGTCGGCCAGCACCCGTACCGCGCCCGTCGACCAGTCGACATGGGTGGTCGGCTCGTCGACGTGCAGGGTGGCGGGCAGCACGCCGTGACGCATCGCCTCCACCATCTTGATCACCCCGGCCACGCCGGCGGCCGCCTGGGTGTGGCCGATGTTGGACTTGACCGAGCCCAGCAGCAGCGGCCGCTGCGCGTCCCGGTCCTGCCCGTACGTGGCCAGCAGCGCCTGCGCCTCGATCGGGTCGCCGAGCGCGGTACCGGTGCCGTGGGCCTCCACGGCGTCCACGTCCCGGCCACGGAGCCCCGCCTCGGCCAGGGCCCGGCGGACGACCCGCTGCTGGGCGGGGCCGTTGGGGGCGGAGAAGCCGCTGCTCGCGCCGTCCTGGTTGACGGCGGAGCCCCGCACGACGGCGAGCACCCGGTGGCCGTTGCGGCGGGCGTCGGACAGCCGCTCCAGCAGGAGCATGCCGACGCCCTCGCCCCAGCCGGTGCCGTCCGCCCCGTCGGCGAACGGCTTGCAGCGGCCGTCCGGCGCCAGGGCGCGCTGACGGCTGAACTCGACGAAGGCCGCCGGGGTCGCCATCACGGCGGCGCCGCCGGCCAGCGCGAGGGAGCACTCCGAGCGCAGCAGCGCCTTGCAGGCCAGGTGCAGCGACACCAGTGAGGAGGAGCAGGCGGTGTCGACGGTGATCGCGGGGCCTTCCAGCCCGAAGGTGTACGCGATCCGGCCGGACACCGCGGCGGCGCTGTTGCCGGTGCCCACGTACCCGCCGAGGTCCTCGGCGGCGGCGTGCAGCAGCAGCGCGTAGTCCTGGCCGTTCGTGCCGACGAACACCCCGGTCCGGCTGCCGCGCAGCGCGTCGGGGGCGATGCCGGCGCGTTCGACGGCCTCCCAGGACGTCTCCAGCAGCAGCCGCTGCTGCGGGTCCATGGCCAGCGCCTCGCGGGGGCTGATCCGGAAGAACTCGGCGTCGAAGTCCCCGGCGCCGGTGAGGAATCCGCCTTCCCTGGTGTAGGAGGTGCCCGACCGCTCGGGGTCGGGGTCGTGCAGCGCGGCGAGGTCCCAGCCGCGGTCGTCCGGGAACCCGGTGATCGCGTCGCCGCCGTCGCGCACCAGGCGCCACAGGTCGCCCGGGGTGCGCACGCCGCCGGGGAAGCGGCAGGCCATGCCCACGATCGCGATCGGCTCGTCCGCGTCGGCGGCCCGCGCCGGGCCGTCGTCGGCCGGGTCGCCGTCCGGGGCGGCGTCACCCGCCAGCAGCGCCGTCAGGTGGTCCGCGAGCGCGGCGGGCGACGGGTAGTCGAAGACCAGCGTCGCCGGCAGGCGCAGGCCGGTGGCCGTCGCGAGCCGGTCGCGCAGTTCCAGCGCGGTCAGCGAGTCGAAGCCGAGGTCCTGGAAGGCCCGGTCCGCCGCCACGGCGTCGGCCTCGGTGTGGCCGAGCACTCCGCCCGCCTCGGCCCGGACCAGATCGAGCACGACCCGGCGCCGCTGCGCACCCGCGAGGCCCGCGAGCGCGGCGAGTTCGGCGACCGGCCCGCCCGGCTGCGGTGTCCCGGCGCCGGGACCGGCGAGCGCCTCGCGGGCGTCCGGCAGGTCCGCGAGGAGCGGGGCCGGGCGGAGCGCGGCGAACAGCGGGGCGAACCGGGACCAGTCGACGTCGGCGACGGTGACCGTCGTCTCCGCGTGCTCCACCGCCCGCGTCATGGCTTCCAGCGCGAGGGCCGGGTCCATCGGCAGGACGCCGCGCCTGGTCAGGCCGTCCGGGTCGGCCATGCCGTCGCCGGCCCACGCCCCCCAGGCGATCGAGGTCGCGGCGAGGCCGCGCGCCGCCCGGTCGAGGGCCAGTGCGTCCAGGTGGGCGTTGCCCGCCGCGTACGCGCCCTGTCCGCCGGCGCCCCAGGTGGCGGCGATCGAGGAGAACAGCACGAAGGCGTCGAGCGGCCGGTCGCCGAGCAGCGCGTCCAGGTGGTCGGCGCCCGCGACCTTCGCCGCGGTGACGGCGGCGTAGTGGGCCGGGTCGGTGTCGGCCGCGGCGCGCACCTCGCTGACCCCGGCCGTGTGCACCACCGCCGTGAGCGGGTGGGCCGCCGGCACGGCCGACAGCACCTCGGCGAGCGCCTCGCGGTCGCGGACGTCGCAGGCGACGGTGGTCACCGTGGCACCGAGGCCGGTGAGTTCGGCCGTGAGCGCCTCGGCACCGGGTGCGTCCGGACCGCGGCGGCTGAGCAGCAGGAGGTGCTCGGCGCCCCGGGCCGCGAGGTGCCGGGCGACCTGCCCGGCGAGGGCTCCGCTGCCGCCGGTGATCAGCACGGTGCCGCGCGGGGTCCACGGCCGGCGTTCGCCGCCGTTCCGGGGCAGCGCGCGGAGCACCCGGCGGGCGGACACGCCGGCCGGCCGCAGCGCGACCTGGTCCTCGGCACGGCTCGCGAGCACGCCGGCGAGGCGGGTGCGGGCGTGCTCGTCCAACTCCGCCGGGAGGTCGACGAGCCCGCCCCAGCGGTCGGGATGCTCAAGGGCGAGCACCCGGCCCAGGCCCCACAGCTGGCTCTGGGCGGGGCTGACGGGACCGTCCCCGGGGTGGGTGGACACGGCGCCCCGGGTCAGGCACCACAGCGGCGCCCGGATCCCCGCCTCGGCGAGGGCGGTGAGCACCGTCAGGGTCGCCTCGACGCCGGCCGGCACCTGGGGGTGGTCCGCCGACGGCCGGTCGTCGGGCGCGGTCAGGCAGACCACGCCGGCGACCGGGTCGCCGTCCGCCGCCGGCTCGCGCAGCCGGGCCGCGAGGTCGTCGAGCGGCAGCGCCCGGACCAGCGCGCCGTGGGCCGCCAGCGCCTCGGCGACCCCGGCGCCGACCGGCCCGTTCTCGGGGCCGACCACCAGCCAGGTCCCGGTCAGGACGGCCGGTGCCGGTTCGGGCAGCGGGCGCCAGGACTCCCGGTAGCGCAGGGCGTCGACCGCGCGGCGGTCCGTCCGGCGCCGACGCCACGAGCCGAGCGCGGGTACGACCGGGGCGAGCGCGTCCGCGTCGACCAGCAGCGTCCCGGCGAGGGATTCGACGTCGGAGCGCTCCACCGCCGCCCAGAACTCGGTGTCGGCCGCGTCGCCCCCGGGTGCGGGCGGCTCGGCCGGGTCCAGCCAGTACCGCCGGCGCTGGAACGGGTAGGTGGGCAGTTCCACCCGGCGCGCGCCGGTACCGGCGAACAGCGCCGTGTGATCCGGCTCGGTGCCCCGGACGTACAGGGCGGCGAGGGCCGCCAGGACGGCGCCGACCTCGTCGCGGTCGGCGCGCAGGGTGGGCAGCACGGCGGCGTCGTCGGCGCGGTCCGCGAGGCAGTCCCGCGTCATCGGGGTCAGGACGCCGCCGGGCCCCAGTTCGAGGTAGGTCGTCACGCCGAGCCGGTCCAGGGTCCGCACACCGTCGAGGTACCGCACGGTCGACCGGATGTGGCCCACCCAGTACTCCGTCGAGCAGGCCTGCTCGGCGGTGAGGGTCTCGCCGGTCACCGTGGACACCACCGCGATCGTGGGCGGCGCGGGGCGCAGCCCCCGGACGACCTGCTCGAACTCCTGGAGCACCGGATCCATCAGCGGCGAGTGGAAGGCGTGGCTGACGGCCAGCCTCCTGGTCTTGCGGCCCTGCTCGGCCCAGTGCCGGGCGATCCGGTCGACGGTGTCGCCGTCGCCCGAGAGGACGGTGGCCGACGGCCCGTTGACGGCGGCGATGCCGGCCAGGTGCTCCGCCCCGGACAGCGAGGCCAGCACCTCCTCCGGTGTGGCCCGCACCGACACCATCGCCCCACCGGCGGGGAGTCGCCCCATCAGGCGGGCGCGCGCGGCGACCAGCGCGCAGGCGTCCTCCAGGGTGAACACGCCGGCGATGTGGGCTGCGGCGATCTCACCGACGGAGTGGCCGATCAGCCGGTCGGGCCTGATTCCCCAGTGCTCGAACAGCCGGGCCAGCGCGACCTCCACGGCGAACAGGGCGGGCTGGGTCCAGCCGGTCTCGTCGAGCGACGCGGCGCCGTCGA
The DNA here is from genome assembly GCF_040655255.1 of Kitasatospora sp. NPDC050463. Lineage (NCBI taxonomy): Bacteria > Bacillati > Actinomycetota > Actinomycetes > Kitasatosporales > Streptomycetaceae > Kitasatospora > Kitasatospora sp. NPDC050463. Next base: position 27,758 of record NZ_JBFAJO010000048.1, on the reverse strand, counting down.
GGACGACCGCACGCAGCGGCGCCTCCAGGTGGGCGTCGAACCGCGCGCACACCGCGTCGAAGGCTCGGGCGAAGGCCGGGTACGCGGCGTGGAGCGCGCGGCCCATGCCGGCGTACTGGGCGCCCTGTCCGGAGAACAGGTAGGCGAGCCGGTTGTCGGGGACGACCGTGCCGGTGACGACGCCCGGCGTGCGGTCGCCGGTGGCGAGCGCGGTCAGGGCGGCGGCCGGCGTCTCGCCGTCCGGGGCGACGAGGGCCGCCCGGTGCTCCAGGGCCGTGCGGGTGGTGGCCAGGGAGTAGGCGACGTCCACCGGGTCGTTCCCGGTGCGGGCCAGCAGCTGGGCGGCGCGGGCGCGGAGCGCGGCGGGGCTGCGGGCCGAGAGGAACCAGGGGACGGCGGGACCGGGGCCGGTCTCGGGCCGGGTCTGCGCCGCCGGGTCGCTCGCGGCTTCGAGGATGACGTGGGCGTTGGTGCCGCTGACGCCGAAGGAGGAGACGCCCGCCCGGCGCGGACGATCCGCCGCCGGCCAGGTCGTCTGCTCGGTCAGCAGCCGCACCGCGCCGGCGGACCAGTCGATGTGGGGCGACGGCTCGTCCACGTGGAGCGTGGCGGGCAGCACGCCGTGGCGCAGCGCCATCACCATCTTGATGACACCGGCGACGCCGGCGGCGGCCTGGGTGTGGCCGAGGTTCGACTTCACCGTGCCCAGCCACAACGGCCGGTCCGGGGAACGGTCCTGGCCGTAGGTGGCGAGCAGTGCCTGGGCCTCGATCGGGTCGCCCAGTGTGGTGCCCGTGCCGTGGGCCTCGACGGCGTCCACGTCGGCGGCGGTCAGCCGGGCGTTCGCCAGCGCCTGGCGGATCACCCGCTGCTGCGACGGACCGTTGGGCGCCGTCAGACCGTTGGACGCACCGTCCTGGTTCACCGCACTGCCACGCACCACCGCCAGCACCTGGTGCCCGTTGCGCCGGGCGTCCGACAGCCGCTCCACCAGCAGCATGCCCACGCCCTCGGACCAGCCCGTGCCGTCCGCCGCGGCCGCGAAGGCCTTGCAGCGCCCGTCGTGGGAGAGCCCGCCCTGGCGGCTGAACTCCACGAACGCCGCCGGTGTCGACATCACCGTCACCCCGCCGACCAGCGCCAGCGAGCACTCGCCCGAGCGCAGCGACTGCGCCGCGAGATGCAGCGCCACCAGCGAGGACGAGCACGCCGTGTCCACCGTCACCGCCGGGCCCTCGAAGCCGAAGGTGTAGGAGAGCCGGCCGGAGGCTACGCTGCCCGCGCTGCCGTTGCCGAGGTAGCCGACCAGGTCGCCGGGGACGACGTCGTGCAGCCGGGCCGCGTAGTCGTGGTACATCACCCCGGCGAACACGCCGGTGTCGCTGCCGCGCAGCGTGGCCGGGTCGATCCCGGCGCGCTCGACGGCCTCCCAGGAGGTCTCCAGCAGCAGCCGCTGCTGCGGGTCCATCGCCAGCGCCTCCCGCGGTGAGATCCCGAAGAACTCCGCGTCGAAGTCGGCGACGTCGTACAGGAATCCGCCTTCGCGCGCGGCGGACCTGACGCTCTGGCGGGTGTCGAAGAGGCGGTTCAGGTCCCAGCCGCGGTCGGTCGGGAAGGCGGAGACGACGTCGAGGCCGCCGGACACCACGCGCCACAGGTCCTCGGGGGACCGGACGCCGCCCGGGTAGCGGCAGCTCATGCCCACGATCGCGAGGGGTTCGTCGGCCGCCTCGCGGGGCGCGGTGATCGCGGGGCGGGCCGCCGCGGACCGGTCACCGAGGAGCCTCGTCAGCAGGAAGTCGGTGAGGGCCGCCACGTTCGGGTAGTCGAAGACCAGTGTGGCGGGGAGTTTGAGGCCGGTGGCCGCGCCGAGCCGGTTGCGCAGTTCGACGGCGGACAGCGAGCTGAAGCCCATGTCCTTGAAGGCCCGTTCGGCGGAGACCTCGCCCCCGGCGCCGTGACCGAGGACGACGCCCGTGTGGGCGCGCACCAGGTCCAGGACCGTCTCATGGCGGTCCCGCTCCCCCAGGCCGGCGAGCCGGCCCCGCAGCGTCTCGCCGCCCTCGGCCACGGCGTCGGCCGTCCGGCGCTGCGGGGTGCGGACCAGTCCGCGCAGCAGCGGCGGTACGGCCTGGGCGCGGGCGCCGAGCCCGGCGGCCGTGAAGGCGACCGGCAGGACGAGCGGCTCGTGGCGCCGCAGCGCCTCGTCGAACATCGCCAGGCCCTCGGCCGCGGACAGCGGACGGATGCCGCTGCGGGAGACGCGGTCCAGGTCGTGGCCGTCGAGCCGCCCGGTGAGGGCGGAGCGGTCCGCCCACAGGCCCCAGGCCAGCGCGTGCGCCGGCAGTCCCCGGGCCCGGCGGTGCGCGGCGAGGGTGTCCAGGAAGACGTTGCCCGCCGCGTAGTTGCCCTGGCCGGCGCTGCCCAGGGTGCCGGCCGCCGAGGAGAACAGGACGAACGCGGTGAGGTCCAGATCGCGGGTCAGCTCGTGCAGGTGCCAGGCCGCGTCGACCTTGGGGCGCAGCACCTCGGAGACGCGCTCCGGGGTGAGGGAGCCGATCAGGGCGTCGTCGAGCACACCCGCCGCGTGGACGACCGCGCGGACCGGGTGCTCCACCGGCACCGAGGCCAGCGCCCGCGCCACCTCCTCGCGCACCGCCACGTCGCAGGCCAGCACCCGCACCTCGGCCGCCAGCTCCGGGACCTCGCCACCACTGCGGCTCAGCAGCAACAGGTGCCGCACCCCGTGCACCTCCACCAGATGCCGCGCCACCAACCGGCCCAGCACACCCGTACCCCCGGTGATCACCACCGTGCCGCCGGGATCGAACACCGGCCCCTCGGACGCGGCCCCCGCTCCCAGCCGCGACAGCCGCGGCACCCGCAGTCCACCGCCGTCCCAGCGCAGTTGCGGTTCGTCGCCGGTCGCGGCGAGGGCGAGTGCCTCGTGCGGTAGGGAGGATCCGTCGGTGTCGAGGAGACCGAACACACCGGGGTGTTCCGACTGGGCGGAGCGCACCAGCCCCCAGGCGGTGGCGCCCGCCGGGCCGTTGGGCGCCTCGCCGACGGCGCCTCGGGTCACCAGTACCAGCCGGCTGTCGGCGAGGCGGTCGTCGGCGAGCCAGCCGTGCAGCAGGTCCAGGGTGGTCCGCGCGATCGTGTGGGCGGCCCGGACGACGTCCTCGCCCGGCGAGGGCGCCGGGAGCGCGGCGAACACGGCGTCGGGGCGGTCCACGCCCGCGTCGAGGGCGGCGAGCAGTGCGGCCAGGTCCGGGTGGTGCTCGCCGTCCGGGGCGAGTCGCAGACCCGGGTCGCCGAGCTCGGCCGTCCGGACGGCGCCCGTCACGGCCGGGGCGGGTGCCTCGGCCCAGTCGAGGCCGTGCAGCGGGCTCCGGGTGACGGGCTGCGCCGCGGTCAGCGGCCGGACCGCCAGGGCGCCGACCGTGGCGACCGGCGCCCCGGTCTCGTCGGTGACCAGCAGCGCCACGGTGTCCGCCCCGGTCGGGGAGAGCCGGACCCGCACGGCGGCCGCGCCGGTGGCGTGCAGGGTGACGTCCGACCAGGAGAACGGCAGCCGCGGCGCCGCGTCCTCGGTCCGTCCGGTGTCGACGGCGAGCGCGTGCAGGGCCGCGTCGAGGAGTGCGGGGTGCAGGCCGAACCGGCCGGCCGTGGTGCGCTGTTCCTCGGGCAGCCGGACCTCGGCGAGGACGTCGGGGCCGTCCAGCCAGGCGGCGCGCAGCCCCTGGAAGGCCGGCCCGTAGCCCAGCCCGGACTGCGCGAAGCGCGGGTAGAAGCCGTCCAGGGGCACCGGGACGGCGCCCGGCGGCGGCCACGCGGCCGGGGTGTCCGGAAGCCGGCCGCGCGCGGGCTGCGGCTGCTCCGGACCGAGCACGCCGGTGGCGTGCCTGGTCCAGTCCGCGCCGTCCGGGCGGGCGTGGACGGTGAGTTCGCGGCGGCCCTGCGCGTCCGCGGCGGCGACGGTCACCTGAAGGTGGACGTCACCGTGCGGCGGCACCACCAGCGGGGCGTGGAGCGTGAGTTCCTCGATCTGCGGGCAGCCCACCTCGTCGCCGGCGCGGATCGCCAGGTCGACGTAGGCGGTGCCGGGCAGCACGACGGTGTCCCGCACGCGGTGGTCGGCCAGCCACGGATGGGTCCGGGTGGACAGCCGCCCGGTGAGCAGGCAGGTGTCGGACCCGGCCGGCGTGACGACGGCGCCGAGCAGCGGGTGCCCGGCGTCGGCCAGGCCGAGGCCGGAGGCGTCGCCCGCGCGGGCGAGGTAGTCGTCGGGCCAGAACCGGCGCCGCTGGAAGGCGTACGTCGGCAGGTCGACCGGGCGGGCGGCGGGGAACACCGGCCGCCAGTCCACCGCGACACCGCGGACGTGCGCCTCGGCGAGGGCCGTCACGAAGCGGGCCGGGCCGCCCTCGTCCCGGTGCAGTGTGCCGAGTGCGGAGACCGTCCGCTCCAGTGCGTCGGCGGTCTCCTGCACGGCGGGGGTGAGCACGGGGTGCGGGCTGACCTCGACGAACACGGTGTGCCCGTGCTCGACGGCCTGCCTGGTGACCCGCTCGAAGTCGACGGTGCGGCGCAGGTTCTCGTACCAGTAGGCGGCGTCCAGCCGGGCCGTGTCCAGCAGTTCGCCGGTCACGGCGGAGTAGAACGGCGTGCGGCCGGAGCGCGGCCGGATCGGGGCGAGGGCCTCGGCGAGCCGCTCCCGGATCTCCTCGACCTGCGGGGAGTGCGAGGCGTAGTCGACGTCGATCCGCTTCGCCCGGACGCCGTCGGCGAGGCAGGCGGCCAGGAACGCCTCCAGGGCCGTGCTCTCACCGGACACCACCACGGCGGTGGGGCCGTTGACGGCGGCGACCGCGAGCTGTCCGTCCCAGGCCCGGAGCCGTTCGGCGACCGGCTCGGGGGCTTCGGGCACCCAGACCATGCCGCCCCGGCCCGACAGCGCGGTCAGGGCCTGGCTGCGCAGGGTCACCACGCGCGCGGCGTCGGAGAGCGAGAGTCCGCCGGCGACGTGGGCGGCGGCGATCTCACCCTGGCTGTGTCCGAGGACGGCGTCCGGTTCGACGCCGTGCGCACGCCACAGTTCGGCGAGCGAGACCATGACCGCGAACAGCACCGGCTGGACCACGTCGACGCGGTCGAGGCCGGGGGCGCCCGGCTCGCCCCGGACGACGTCCAGGAGCGACCAGTCGACGAAGGGTTCGATCGCGGCCGCGCAGGCGCCCATCCGCTCGGCGAACACCGGTGCGGAGTCCAGGAGTTCCCGTGCCATGCCGATCCACTGCGACCCCTGGCCGGGGAAGACGAACGCGATCTGCGGGTCGGTGCCGACCGTGCCGAGGACGGTGCCGGCGGCCGGCCGGTCGTCGGCCAGTGCCCGCAGCAGCTCCGGCAGCTCCGCGACGTCCCGCGGGACGAGTACGGCGCGGTGGCGCAACGCCGACCGGGTGGTGGCGAGGGAGTACGCCAGGTCGGTGGCGGGGGCCGGCTCGGCGTCGAGCCGGGCCAGCAGCCTGGCGGCCTGCTCGCGCAGCGCCCGGTCGGTGGCGGCCGAGAGTGTCCAGGGCACCACCGGCGCGGGGCCGGTGGCCGCCTCGGGCGCGGTCTCCTCCGGCACCTCGCTCGCGGCTTCGAGGATGACGTGGGCGTTGGTGCCGCTGACGCCGAAGGAGGAGACGCCCGCCCGGCGCGGACGATCCGCCGCCGGCCAGGCCGTCGGCTCGGTCAGCAGCCGCACCGCGCCGACGGACCAGTCCACGTGCGGGGACGGCTCGTCCACGTGGAGCGTGGCGGGCAGCACGCCGTGACGCAGCGCCATCACCATCTTGATGACGCCCGCCACGCCGGCGGCGGCCTGGGTGTGGCCGAGGTTCGACTTCACCGAGCCCAGCCACAACGGCCGGTCCGGGGAGCGGTCCTGGCCGTAGGTGGCCAGCAGCGCCTGGGCCTCGATCGGGTCGCCCAGCGTGGTGCCCGTGCCGTGGGCCTCGACGGCGTCCACCTCGGCGGCGGTCAGCCGGGCGTTCGCCAGCGCCTGGCGGACCACCCGCTGCTGCGACGGACCGTTCGGCGCCGTCAGACCGTTGGACGCGCCGTCCTGGTTCACCGCCGAGCCACGCACCACCGCGAGCACCCGGTGCCCGTTGCGCCGGGCGTCCGACAGCCGCTCCACCAGCAGCATGCCCACACCCTCGGACCAGCCCGTGCCGTCCGCCGCGGCCGCGAACGCCTTGCAGCGCCCGTCGTGCGAGAGCCCGCCCTGGCGGCTGAACTCCACGAACTGCATGGGCGTCGACATCACCGTCGCGCCGCCGACCAGCGCCAGCGAGCACTCGCCCGAGCGCAGCGACTGCACGGCCAGGTGCAGCGCCACCAGCGAGGCCGAGCACGCCGTGTCCACCGTCACCGCCGGGCCTTCCAGGCCGAAGGTGTAGGAGAGCCGGCCCGAGAAGACGGCGCCGCCGTTACCGGTGCCGATGAACCCCTCCAGCTCCTCCGGGAGGTCCTGCAGGAGCAGCGCGTAGTCCTGCCCGTTGGTACCGGCGAAGACGCCGGTGTCGCTGCCACGCAGGGTGGCCGGGTCGATGCCGGCCCGCTCGAAGGCCTCCCAGGAGGTCTCCAGCAGCAGCCGCTGCTGCGGGTCCATCGCCAGCGCCTCCCGCGGCGAGATCCCGAAGAACTCCGCGTCGAAGTCGGCGACGTCGGACAGGAATCCGCCGTTGCCGACGCTGGACCGGCCGTCGCCGAGCAGCTGTTCGAGGTCCCAGCCGCGGTCGGCGGGGAAGGCACCGATGCCCTCGCCGCCCTCCGCGACGAGCCGCCAGAGGTCCTCCGGCGAGCGCACCCCGCCGGGGAAGCGGCAGGCCATCCCCACGATCGCGACGGGCTCGTCCGACGCCCCGGTCCGCGCGACCGCGGCCGGTGCCGCCCGGCGCGGCTGCGCGCCCGCCGCGGCGGCCAGCTCCTCGTCGAGGAACCGGGCCAGCTCGGCCGGGGTCGGGCAGTCGAACACGAGCGTGGCCGGCAGCCGGAGCCCGGTCGCGTGGGTGAGCCGGTTGCGCAGTTCCACGGCCGTCAGGGAGTCGATGCCCAGCTCGCTGAAGAGGCGGTCGGCTCCGGCCGGCTCGGCGGAGGTGTGGCCGAGCACCGCGGCGGCGTGCGTGCGGACCAGGTTCAGCAGTGTCCTGGCGCGCTCCGCGTCCGACAGGGCGCTCACGTCCAGCAGGGCCCCGGCGGCCTGCCGGCCGGCCGCGGCCGCGCCGCGCGCCAGGGGCGGGACCAGGCCGTGCAGCAGTGGCGGCACGGCGCCGGACGCCGCTCGCGCCCGCCAGGCCTCCAGGTCCACCGGTGCGGCCACCACGACGGGGCGGTCGACGTCGAGCACCGCGTCGAACAGGGCGAGGCCCTGCTCGGTGGGCATCGGGATGATGCCCGCGCTCCTGGCCCGCGTGTGGTGGGCCTCGCCGAGCTGCTCGGTCATGCCGCTGCGCTCTTCCCACAGCCCCCACTGCACGGAGACCGTCGGCAGGCCCTGTGCCCTGCGGTGGGCGGCGAACGCGTCGAGGAAGGTGTTCGCCGCCGCGTAGTTGCCCTGGCCGCCGGCGCCGATGGTGGCGGCGGCCGAGGAGAAGACCACGAAGGCGGCGAGGTCGAGGCCGCGGGTCAGGTCGTCGAGGTGGAGCACCGCGTCGACCTTGGGCCTCAGCACCCCGTCCACCTGCTCCTCGGTGAGCGAGCCGATCAGCCCGTCCCGCACGACACCGGCGCTGTGCACCACGGCCGTGAGCGGGTGCGCGGCCGGGACGGCGGCCAGGCAGGCCGCCAGCTGGTCGCGGTCGCCCACGTCGCAGGCGGCGAGGGTCGCCTCGGCGCCCAGCCCGGCCAGTTCGGCGCGCAGTTCCTCGGCGCCGTCGGCGGCCGGGCCCCGCCGGCTGAGCAGCAGCAGGTGCCGCACGCCGTGCCGCTGCGCCAGGTGGCGGGCGACGAGCCGGCCGACGCCGCTGGTGGCGCCGGTGACCAGGACGGTCCCCTCGGGGTCGAAGTGCTGCCCGGCGGGCCCGGTGGGCTGCTGGAGCCGGGCCAGCCGCGGTGCGTGGGCGGTGCCCGCGCGCAGCGCCAGCTGCGGCTCGCCGCCGGCGAGCGCCGGGGCGACCGAGCGGTACGAGGCGGCCGTGCCGTCCACGTCGAGCAGCAGGAAGCGGTCGGGGTGCTCGGACTGGGCGGACCGGACGAGTCCCCAGACCGGGGCCGTGGCCAGGTCGTCCGGCCGGGCGTCCGGCACCGTGGTCACGGCGCCTTCGGTCACCACCACGAGGCGGGAGGCCGCGAAGGCGTCGTCGGCGAGCCACTCGCGGGCCAGCGCGAGGACGCCCCGCAGCGCGGCGCGCACCTCCTCGCCGAGGGCGCCGGGGCCGCCGGGGGGCACCGGTGCGAGAACGACGGCGGGCGCCGGCGCCCCGGCCCGCACGGCCAGGGACAGCTCGGCGAGGTCGGCGTACGGCGCCGCGTCGCCGAACCGGGCGGCGGCGTCGGCGTCCCCGAGCACCGCCCAGCCGTCGGCGGGGGCGTCCCCGTGGGCGAGGGGCACCTCGTCCCAGGCGATCCGGAACAGGGCGTCGCCGTGCCGCCCGCGCACCGCCGTCGCGTGGAAGGTCACCGCGGCGGCCCGGGCGAGGGTGCGGCCGTCCTCGTCGACGAGGAGGAGGGACACCGTGTGCTCACCGGTCAGGGTGAGCTCGGCCCGCGCCGCGGTGGCACCGGCCGCGTACAGTTCGACCCCGGACCAGTGGGCGGGCAGCCGCCGGAGCCGGTGGTCGGTCACGGGCGGGAGCAGGGCCCCGGCCGCCTCGGCGACGGCGGCCAGGAGGGCGGGGTGCAGGCCGAAGCGGTCGGCGCCGGCGGACGCGTCGGCGAGGGGCCCCACTTCGGCGTACACGGTGTCGCCGCTGCGCCACGCGGCGAGCAGCTCCGCGCCGCCGGAGGCGACCGGCCCGGCGCGCAGTGCGGCGGGGTCGAGCGCCTCGGCGCCCTCGCCCGGGCGGCCGCGATCCGTCGCGGTGGGCGGTGTCGGGCCGCCGCGCTCCAGGACGCCGGTGGCGTGCCTGGTCCACGGGGCGTCGTCGTGGTTCTCGCGTGCGTGGACGGTGAGGGTGCGGCCGCCGGCGTCGTCCGGCGCGCCCACCCGGACCTGGACCACGACGCCGCCGCGTTCCGGCAGGGTCAGCGGCTCGTCCACGGTGAGCTCGGCGACGCGGCCGCAGCCGACCTGGCTCCCCGCGTGCAGCGCCAGCTCCAGCAGGGCGGTGGCGAGGCGGGACACGCCGTCGGCGGGTTCGGCGAGCCAGGGGTGGCTCTGCCGGGACAGCAGACCGGTCAGCAGCAGGCCGTCGCCGTCCGCGAGCGAGACGGCCGCGCCGAGCAGCGGGTGGTTCGCCGTGCCGATGCCGACCCGGGTGACGTCGCCGGTGGCGGAGAACGGGTTCTTCAGCCAGTGACGCTCACGCTGGAAGGCGTACGTGGGCAGCTCGGCCGGGGCGGCGCCGCTGCCGGCGAACACCGCCGGCCAGTCGACGGAGGTGCCGTTGGCGTGGGCGCCGGCCAGCGCGGTCAGGGTGGTGGCGACCTCCTCCTTTCCGTGGCGCAGCGCGGGCGTCAGGAGTACGTCGGTGCGGTCCGCGGGCACGCTGTCGCGGCCGAGCCCGGTGAGCACACCGCCCGGGCCCAGTTCGAGGAACGTGGTCACCCCGCGGGCGAGCAGCTCCGCCATCCCGTCGTGGAAGCGGACCGGTTCGCGGACATGGCGCACCCAGTACCCGGGTGTCGCGATCTCGTCGGCCGCGGCGACCCGTCCGGTGACGTTGGAGACGACCGGGATCCGCGGCGGGTGGAACGTCAGCCGCTCCACGACGGTGCGGAACTGCGCCAGCATCGGCTCCATGGACGGCGAGTGGAACGCGTGGCTCGTGGCGAGCCGCCTGGACCGGCGCTCCCCCAGGGCCGACCGCACGGCCGACAGCACGGCCGCCACCGCGTCCTCGTCGCCCGAGAGGACCACGGAGGCGGGGCCGTTGACCGCCGCGACGGCGACGCCGTCGGTGAGCAGCGGTGTCACCTCCGCCTCGGAGGCGGCCACGGACACCATGACGCCCGGCGCCATCGCCTGCATGAGCCGGCCACGGGCCGTGACGAGGGCGCAGGCGTCCTCCAGGGACAGCACGCCGGCCAGGTGGGCGGCGGCGACCTCGCCGACGGAGTGCCCGAGGAGGTAGTCCGGCCGCACGCCCCAGCTCTTCCAGAGCCGGAACAGCGCCACTTCGAGGGCGAACAGGGCGGGTTGGGCGTACCGGGTGTTCTCCAGCAGGCCCTCGTCGCCGAACATCACCTCGCGCACCGGCCGCCCGAGGAGCGGGTCGAGGACCGCGCCGACGGCGTCCAGGCCGGCGGCGAACTCCGGGACGCGGTCGTAGAGTTCACGCCCCATGCCGGGCCGCTGCGCGCCCTGGCCGCCGAACAGGAAGGCGGTCCGCCCGCCCTTGACCCGGGCCGTGCCGCCGAGCAGGTGCGGGGAGGCCGCGCCCCGGGCCAGCGCGCCGAGGCCGCGCAGCGCGCCCTCGCGGTCGGCGGCGACGACGGCGGCCCGGAAGGGCAGTGCGGCGCGGCCGGTGGCGAGCGCGTGGGCGAGGTCCAGGAGGTCGGCCTCCGGGTGCTCGTCCAGGTGGGCCAGGAGCCGGTCGGCCTGCGCGCGCAGCGCCTGCGGGGTGTGGCCGGACACCGGCAGCGGCAGGGTGCCGTGGGCGAGCGGCCCCGCGGGAGCGGCGGCGGAGGCCGGCTCGGCGGCGGGCGGCTGCTCCACGATCACGTGCGCGTTGGTGCCGCTGACCCCGAACGAGGAGACGCCGACCCGGCGGGGCCGGTCCGTGACGGGCCACTGCGTCGGCTCGGTCGGCAGCCGGACGGAGCCGGCGGACCAGTCGACGTGGGTGGTCGGCCGGTCGACGTTGAGGGTGGGCGGCATCACCGCGTGCTGGACCGCCAGGACCGCCTTGATGACGCCGGCGACGCCCGCGGCGGCCTGGGTGTGGCCGAGGTTGGACTTGACCGAGCCCAGGAGCAGCGGGCGCTGCGCCGTGTGGTGGCGGCCGTAGGTGGCGAGGACGGCGTTGGCCTCGATCGGGTCGCCCAGGGTGGTGCCGGTGCCGTGCGCCTCGACGGCGTCGACCTCGTCGGGGGTGAGCCCGGCGTTGTCGAGGGCGTCGAGGATCACGCGTTCCTGCGAGGGGCCGTTCGGCGCGGTCAGGCCGTTGCTGGCGCCGTCCTGGTTCACGGCGCTGCCGCGCACCACCGCGAGCACCCGGTGGCCGTTGGCCACCGCGTCCGACAGCCGCTCCAGCAGGAGCAGGCCGACGCCCTCGCCCCAGCCGGTGCCGTCCGCCGCGTCCGCGAAGGGCTTGCACAGGCCGTCCGGCGCCATGCCGCGCTGCCGGCTGAACTCGATGAAGGCGCCCGGTGTCGACATCACCGTGGCGCCGCCCGCGAGGGCGAGGGAGCACTCCCCCTGTCGCAGCGACTGCACGGCCAGGTGGAGCGCCACCAGCGAGGCCGAGCAGGCGGTGTCGACGGTGACCGCCGGGCCCTCCAGGCCGAGCGTGTACGACAGCCGGCCGGAGAGCACGCTGGCGGTGTTGCCGGTGAGGCGGTGACCCTCCAGCGCCTCGGACTCCAGTGAGGTCATCAGCAGGCGTACGTAGTCCTGCCCGTTGGTGCCGGCGAAGACGCCGGTCCGGCTGCCGCGCAGGGTCGCGGGGTCGATGCCGGCCCGTTCCAGGGTCTCCCAGGCGACCTCCAGCAGGTGCCGCTGCTGCGGGTCCATCGCGAGCGCCTCGCGCGGCGAGATCCCGAAGAACTCGGCGTCGAAGTCGGCGGCGTCCGCGAGGAAGGCGCCGCGGCGGGTGTAGCTGGTGCCCCGCCGGTCCGGGTCCGGGTCGAACAGCGACTCCAGGTCCCAGCCTCGGTCGGCGGGGAAATCGGCCACGGCGTTCCCGCCGGACACGAGCAGCCGCCAGAGGTCCTCCGGCGACGAAACACCGCCGGGGAATCGGCAGCCGATGCCGACGACGGCTATCGGCTCGCGCCGTTCCTCCTGGATTTCCCGCAATTGCCTGCGGGTGTCCTGCAGATCGTTGGTGACGCGCTTCAGGTAATAGCTGAGTTTCTCTTTGTCCGCCATGCGGTGAGTGCCCCTCGAAGAAACGAAAGCCTGTCGGTCGGACGGTCAGGAGATGCCGAATTCCTTGCCGATGTACTCGATCAACTCGTCGTCCGTGGCCTCCGCCAGTTCGACGGACGCGGGCTCCGGCTGTTCCTCGGTCAGCTGCGCGAGCAGCGAGGTCAGCCGGGTGATGACGACCTTGCGGGTGAGGTCGTCGGAGGCGATTGCGGGCAATCGCGTTTCGAGCTCCTCCAGCAGCGCGGCGGCCGGGCTGCCGGACTCCTCGCGGATCCGCTCCAGCAGGTGGGCGGTGACGGCGCGCGCCGTCGGGTGGTCGAAGACGAGGGTGACCGGCAGTCGCATGCCGCTGAGCCGGCTGAGCCGGTTGCGCAGTTCGACCGCCGTCACCGAGTCGAGGCCGAGCCCGGTCAGCGGGCCGTCCACGTCGAGCGCGTCGGGCGTGGCGTACCTGAGCACCGCGGCGAGCTCGGCGCGTACCAGGGTCAGGACGTGGTCGTCGCCCTCCGGTTGGGAGAGTGCGGCCAGCCGGTCGCGCAGGGCGGACAGGGTGTCCACCGAGTCGGTGTTGCCGCCGGTCCCGGCCTCCGCCATGGCCGCCAGTGCCTCGGGGACGGTGCTGAGCAGCGGGCTAGGCCGCAGCGAGGCGAGACCCCGGGCGAAGCGGTCCCACGCGATGTCGCCCACGAGCAGAAACGTTTCGTCGTGCCGTACCGCGCGACGGAGCGCGTCCATCGCGAGCTCGGGATCCATCGCGCGCACGCCCCGGCTGCGAAGCCTGGCCTCGGCGTCGTCACGCGAGTCGAGGCTGCCGCCGCCCCACGCGCCCCAGGCCACCGAGGTCGCCGGCAGCCCGCGCGCCCGCCGGTGGCGGGCGAAGGCGTCCAGGTAGGCGTTGGCCGCCGCGTAGTTGGCCTGACCGGCGCTGCCGACGGTGCCGCCGAACGCCGAGAACAGCACGAACGCCGTGAGGTCCAGGCCCTCGGTCAGCGTGTGGAGGTTGTTCACGGCGGCGACCTTGGAGGCGAAGACCCGCTCCAGGCGTTCCGGGGTCAGCGCGTCGACCGGGCCGTCGTCGACCACGCCGGCGACGTGCATCACCGCGGTCAGCGGGGCGTCCCCGGGCACCGAGGCCAGCAGCTCCGCCAGGGCCGCGCGGTCCGCCACGTCGCAGTCCGCGAGGGTCACCCGGGTGCCCAGGGCGGTGAGATCGGCGACGAGTTCGTCGGCGCCGGCGGCGGAGGTGGCCCGCCGGCCGGCCAGGACGAGGTGCGGCGCGCCCTCGCCGGCGAGCCACCGGGCCACGTGCCGGCCGAGCGCGCCGGTGCCGCCCGTGACGAGCACGGTGCCCGTGGGCCGCCACCCGGTGTCCGGGCCCGGGGCCGCGGCCCGGACGAGCCGGCAGCCGAGGACGCCGGTGGCGCGGACGGCCAGCTGGTCCTCCTCCGCGCCCAGGCCGGCCAGTGCCTCGACGAACCGGTCCTGCGCCCGTCGGTCCACGTCCTGCGGAAGGTCGATCAGGCCGCCCCAGCGTTCGGGCTGTTCCAGCGCGGCGGACCGGCCCAGGCCCCAGACCTGGGCGGCGGTCGGGTCACGGAGCGGGTCGGTGTCGTCCACCGACACCGCACCGCTGGTGACGCACCAGAGCCGGGCGGCCGTCCCGGTGTCGCCGAGCGCCTGTACCAGAGCCAGGGTGCCCGCGGTGGCCGCGGCGACCGTGGGACGCTCCGGGCTCGGCGAGCCGTCGAGTGCCAGCAGCGACAGCACGCCCGTGACCTCGGCCCCGTCGGCGGCGGCCCGCAGGCGCCGCGCCAGGATCTCCCGGTCGAGCTCGGCGGCGCCCACCTCGACCCGCACCGCCTCGGCACCGGCCCGTTCGAGGGCCTCCACCAGCGCGGTGACGGTGGGGTGGTCCGCCAGGGCCTCGGGCACCACGGCGAGCCAGCTGCCGCCCGGCACCGCCGCGGGGGCGGCGGCGAGCGGCTGCCAGGTCACCTGGTACGTCCAGGAGTCCACGGCGGAGCGCCGGTCCAGCTGCCGGCGCCAGGACGCGAGGACGGGCAGCGCCGCTCGCACCGCCGGCTCGGCGTCGGTGCCGATCTCCAGCGTGGAGGTCAGCGCGGTGAGGTCCTGCTGTTCGACCGCGGCCCAGAAGGCCTGGTCGGCCGCGGTGGCGGCGCCGCCCGCACCGGCGACCGGGACGGTGCCGGCGACCGGGGTGTCCAGCCAGAAGGTCTCGTGCTGGAACGGATACGTGGGCAGGTCGACCCGGCGGGCGCCCGCCCCCCGGAACGCGGCCCGCCAGTCGACGCTCACACCGCTCACATGGGCCTCGGCGGCCGACGTCAGGAACCGCCGCAGGCCGCCCTCGTCCCGGCGCAGCGTGGGGACGACGACCGGTTCGCCGCCCTGCTGCTCGACGGTCTCCTGGATCGAGAGCGCCAGCAGCGGGTGCGGACCGGCCTCGACGAAGGTGCGGTACCCGTCGCGGCTCATCGCCCGGACGGCGGCCTCGAAGGCCACCGTCTCCCGGACGTTGCGGTACCAGTAGGCGGCGTCGAGGGTCGCGGTGTCGACCACGTCCCCGGTCACCGTGGAGTACATCGGGATCCTGCCCGGCCCGGGCGTGACCGGCGCGAGGTCGCGCAGCAGGCGCTCGCGCAGCGCGTCCACATGGGCCGAGTGTCCGGCCACCGTCACGCCGGGCACCCGGCGGGCCCGGATGCCGTCCGCCGCGCAGGCGGCCACGAACGCGTCGCAGGCGTCGGCGTCGCCGGAGACCGTGCACGAGCCCGGCCCGTTGACGGCGGCCACCGACAGTCGCCGGCCCCAGGGTTCGATCCGGCGCGCCGCCTCGTCGGCCGGCAGCAGGACGGCGGTCATCCCGCCGCTCCCGGCCAGGGTGGCCCAGGCGTCGCTGCGGACCACGATGATCCGTGCGGCGTCCTCCAGGGACAGGCCCCCCGCGATGTACGCGGCGGCGACCTCGCCCTGCGAGTGCCCCACCACGGCCGCCGGTTCCACCCCATGGGAGCGCCACAGCGCGGCCAGCGACACCATCATGGTGAACAGCACCGGCTGGTACACGTCCAGGCGGTCCTCGGAGGGCACGGCGTCGCCGCGCAGCACGTCGAGCACGGACCAGCCGGTCAGGGCGCGGATCCGCGCGTCGCAGGCCTCGGCCTGCTCGCGGAAGGCGGGTGCGGTCGCCAGGAGTTCACGCCCCATGGCAGGCCACTCGCTGCCCTGCCCGGGGAAGACGAACACCGGCCGCGCCTCACCGCCGGCGACGCCCCGGACGACGTCCGCACCGGTCTCCCCGGCGGCCGCGCGGGACAGTCCGGCGGTGTCGGTGCCGAGCAGGACGGCGCGGTGGGCGAACAGCGCACGGCCGTGCGCCAGGGAGTGCCCGACGTCGGCCGGGTCGAGGTCGGGCTGTTCGGCGAGCCTGCTCCGCAGCCGCTGGAGCTGCTCGTCGAGGGCCCGGCCGGTCCGGGCGGACAGCACCCAGGGGACGACGGCCGGCGGCGCGGGCTGCTCGGCGGCCTCGGGCCGGTCGGCCTGGTCGGGCCGGTCGGCCGCCTCGGGCAGGTCCGCCAGGTCGGCCGCCGGGGGCTCCTCCAGGACGAGGTGGGCGTTGGTACCGCTGATCCCGAACGAGGAGACCGCCGCGCGACGCGGGCCGTCCTGGCGTTCCCAGGGCCGGGCCTCGGTCAGCAGCCGGATCTCGCCCGACTCCCAGTCCACGTGCGGCGACGGGGCGTCGACGTGCAAGGTCCTGGGCAGGACGCCGTGCCGCATCGACAGGACGAGCTTCATCACGCCGGCCACGGCGGCCGCGGCGGCGGTGTGGCCGATGTTGGACTTCACCGAGCCGAGCCACAGCGGCCGGTCCCGGTCCCGGCCGTAGGTCGCGAGCAGGGCGTTGGCCTCGATCGGGTCACCCAGCCGGGTGCCGGTGCCGTGCGCCTCCACCACGTCGACGTCGCGCGCCGTGAGTCCGGCGGCGTGCAGGGTGCGCCGGATCACCCGCTCCTGCGAGGGCCCGTTCGGCGCCGTCAGCCCGTTGGAGGCGCCGTCGTGGTTGATCGCGCTGCCCCGGATGACCGCCAGGACGGGGTGGCCGTTGCGGCG
Organism: Kitasatospora sp. NPDC050463; assembly: GCF_040655255.1. NCBI lineage: Bacteria > Bacillati > Actinomycetota > Actinomycetes > Kitasatosporales > Streptomycetaceae > Kitasatospora > Kitasatospora sp. NPDC050463. The sequence goes on along the minus strand of NZ_JBFAJO010000048.1, from coordinate 11,383 downwards.
GGCCTCGGACAGCCGCTCCACCACCAGGACGCCGGCGCCCTCGGACATGCCCATTCCGTCGGCCGCGGCCGCGAACGGCTTGCACCGGCCGTCCGGCGCCAGCACCTGCTGCCGGCTCAGTCCCGCGAAGCCGCCCGAGGAGGGCATCACCGCCACGCCGCCGACCAGGGCCAGCGTGCACTCGCCGCGGCGCAGCGCCTGGCAGGCCAGGTGCAGGGCCACCAGGGAGGAGGAGCAGGCCGTGTCGACGGTGAGCGAGGGGCCCTCCAGGCCGAGGGTGTAGGACACCCGCCCGGACAGGACGCTGGTGAACACGCCGGTCATGAGGTGGGCTTCGAGCCCCTCCCCGGGCGGGGTGGCCGCCCCGTAGAAGGAGTGCATGCCGCCCGCGTAGACGCCGGTGCTGGTGCCGTGCAGGGTGGTCGGGTCGATGCCCGCCCGTTCGACGGCCTCCCAGGAGGTCTCCAGCAGCAGTCGCTGCTGCGGGTCCATCGCCAGCGCCTCGCGCGGTGAGATGCCGAAGAACGCCGCGTCGAAGTCGCCCGCGTCGTGCAGGAACCCGCCCTCGCGGGCATAGGTCGTCCCGTCGTGGTGCGGGTCGGGGTCGTAGAGCCTGGCGAGGTCCCAGCCGCGGTTGGTGGGGAAGGGCGAGATCGCGTCGCCGCCCGCGGCGAGCAGCTCCCAGAACCGCTCCGGTGTGGTGACGCCGCCGGGGAACCGGCAGGCCATGCTGACGATCGCGATCGGGTCGTCGTCCGCGCCGGCCGCCGTCTCGGCGAGCGCCGGGACGGCCGGCCCGGTACCGGTCACCCGGGTGAGCAGGAAGTCGGCGAGCGCGCGGGCCGAGGGGTGGTCGAAGACCAGGCTGGCGGGCAGCGCGATCCCGGTGGCCGCGGAGAGGCGGTTGCGCAGTTCCACGGCCGACAGCGAGTCGAAGCCCAGCTCGCGGAAGGCGCGGGTCGCGTCCACGGCGTCGGGCGTGGCATGCCCGAGGACGACCGCCGCCTCGGTGCGGACCAGGTCGAGGAGGACCCGTGGCCGGGCGTCGGCCGGCACCGTCGCGAGCTTCGCCGCCAGCGCCGAGGCGTCCGGGCGGGTGCCGTCCGCGGCCGTCCGGGCGCTGTCCAGCGCCCTCCGCGCCTGCGGCACTTCGCGGATCAGCGGGCTGGGGCGGGCCATCGTGAAGACCGGCGCCGCCCGGTCCCACTCGACGTGCGTGACCACCAGGTGGGTCTCGTCCCGGGCGATCGACTGGAGCAGGGCGGAGACCGCGAGGTCCGGGTCCAGGGCCGGGAACCCGCGCCGCGCCAGCCGGTCGGCGACGTCCTCGGCCATCCCGGCGCCCCAGGACCCCCAGGCGATCGAGGTCGCGGGCAGTCCGCTGCGGCGGCGCTGCTGCGCGAGGGCGTCCAGCTGGGCGTTGGCGGCCGCGTAGTTGCCCTGGCCGGCGGCGCCGAAGCTGCCGGCGACCGAGGAGAACAGTACGAACGCGTCGAGGTCCAGATGGCCGGTCAGTTCGTGCAGGTGCAGCGCACCGTCCACCTTCGGCGCCATCACCTCGGCGAAGCGCTGCGGGGTGAGGGTGTCGACCAGGCCGTCGGCCAGCACCCCGGCCGCGTGCAGCACCGCCGTCAGGGGAGCGTCGGCGGGCAGCGAGTCGAGCAGCGCCGCGACCTCGGACCGGACCGACACGTCGCAGGCGACGATCCTGACCCGGGCGCCCAGCGCCGTCAGCTCCCGCTCCAGCTCGGCCGCGCCCGGGGCGTCCGGTCCGCGCAGTCCGGCCAGCACGAGGTGTTCGGCGCCGTCGGCCGCGAGCCGGCGGGCCACGTGGGCGCCGATCAGTCCGGTGCCGCCGCTGATCAGCACGGTGCCGCGCGGGCGCCACGGCTCCACGGCGGCCTCGGGCAGCGGCGCCCTGACGATGCGCCGCACGAACACCGCCGCCTCGCGGATCGCGACCTCGCACTCGTCGTCGACGCCCCCGAGGACGGCGACCAGACGGTCGTGCGCGGTGTCGTCCAGGTGCGGCGGCAGGTCGACCAGACCGCCCCAGCGGCGCGGCTGCTCCAGCGCCACGACCCGGCCGAGGCCCCACAGCCCGGCCTGGACGGCGCTGGTCAGCTCGTCGTCGTCGCCGGTGGAGACCGCTCCTTCGGTGACGCACCACAGCGGTGCCTCGATGCCGGTGGTGCCCAGCACCCGGACCAGGTCCGCCGTGCCGTGCAGCGCGGTGGACTCGTCCAGGGCCAGCAGCGACAGCACCCCCGTCACCGGGGCCCCGCCGTGGTCGGCGAGCTCCGCCGCCTCGGTGACCAGCACCTCCAGGCGCCTCTGCCGCAGGGCCTCGGCGAGCGCGGTGACCCGCCGGTCGGCGGTGTGCTCCGGGGGCACCACGAGCAGCCACGTCCCGGACGCGCCGGGCGCCGAGCCGAGCGCGAGCGGGCGCCAGACGATCCGGTACCGCCACTCGTCCAGGGCCGCGCGCTCCGTGCGGCCGCGGCGCCTGGTCGCCAGGGTCGACACGACGGAGCCCAGCGGGGCGTCCGCGGGCAGCGCCAGCAGCTCGGTCAGCGCCGCGCCGTCCGCCGAGTCGACGGCCTGCCAGAACGACGTCTCCCAGGCGTCCCGGCCGCTCTCGACCGCGCTGGGCGCGGGGACGTCGAGCCAGTACCGCCGGTGCTGGAACGCGTACGTGGGCAGGTCCACCGGGCGCGGTCCGGCCTCGGCGAGGACCGACTCCCACCGCACGGCCGCGCCGCGGACGTACGCCTCGGCCGCCGAGGCGAGCATCCGCTCCGGCCCGCCCGACTCCCGGCGAAGCGTCCCGACCACGGCGGCGTCACGCCCGGCCGCGTCGATCGTCTCCTGCACGCCGACCGACACCACGGGGTGCGGGCTCACCTCGACGAAGCAGGTCACCCCGTCGTCGAGCAGCCCCCTGATCACCGGTTCGAAACCGACCGGCTCGCGCAGGTTCCGGTACCAGTAGCCGGCGTCCAGCGCGGTGGTGTCCAGCAGCGTGCCGGTGACCGTGGAGTGGAACGGGATCTCCGACGGGCGCGGTTCGACCACGCCGAGCGCCTCGGCGATCTCGGTGCGGACGGCGTCGACGTGGTGCGAGTGCGAGGCGTAGTCCACCTCGATCCGGCGGGCCCGGACGCCCTCGTCGGCGAGCGCGGCGAGGAAGGCCTCCAGCGCCGCGTCGTCGCCGGAGACCACCACCGAGGACGGGCCGTTCACCGCCGCGACGGACAGCGCCCCGCCCCGCTCCGCGAGCCGCGCCCGCACCTCGTCCACCGGCAGGGCCACCGACACCATTCCGCCGCGCCCGGCGAGCCCCAGCAGCGCCCGGCTGCGCAGCGCCACGATCCGCGCGCCGTCGTCGAGCGACAGCGCGCCCGCCACGCAGGCCGCGGCGATCTCGCCCTGGGAGTGTCCGACCACGGCGGCGGGCCGCACGCCCAGCGAGCGCCACTCCTCGGCCAGCGACACCATCACCGCCCACAGCACCGGCTGCACGACGTCCACCCGGTCCAGCGGAGCGCCTTCGCGCAGGAGGTCGCGCGGGTCGCGGTCCAGGTAGGGGGCGAGGGCCTGCGCGCACTGCGCCATCCGCGCGGCGAACACCGGGGAGGAGTCGAGCAGCGGCACGGCCATGCCGGCCCACTGGGCGCCCTGGCCGGGGAAGACGAACGCCACCCGGGCCGAGCCCGCGGCCCGCCCGCGGACGACGTCCGGCAGGCTGCGCCCGGCGGCGAGGCCGGCGAGCGCGGCGCACAGCCCGGCCCGGTCGGCGGCGAGCACCACCGCACGGTGGTCGAACCGGGTGCGCGCGGTCGCCAGCGTGTGTGCGACGTCCACCGGGTCGAGGTCCGGGTGGTCCTGCACCAGCGCGTTGAGCCGGCGGGCCTGGTGGCGCAGCGCGTCCTCCGTCCGGCCGGAGAGCGCCCACGGCACGACCGGCACGGTACCGGTGCGCGCCGGCCGCTCCACCGCGGGGGCCTGCTCCAGCACCACGTGCGCGTTGGTGCCGCTGACGCCGAACGCGGACACCGCGGCGCGCCGGGGCCGGTCCAGTTCCGGCCACGGCCGGGCGGCGGTCAGCAGCTCGACCGCGCCGGCCGACCAGTCGACCTGCGGGGACGGCCGGTCCACGTGCAGAGTGCGCGGCAGAGTGCCGTGCCGCATCGCCATCACCATCTTGATGACGCCGGTGACTCCCGCGGCGGCCTGCGTGTGGCCGATGTTCGACTTCACCGAGCCCAGGGCCAGCGGTACCTCACGGTTCTGGCCGTAGGTGGCCAGCAGGGCCCGCGCCTCGATCGGATCACCGATCGGCGTTCCGGTCCCGTGCGCCTCCACGGCGTCCACGTCGGTGGCGAGCAGTCGGGCGTCGGCCAGCGCGGCGCGGATCACGCGCTGCTGGGCGGGCCCGCTGGGGGTCGTCAGCCCGCTGGAGGCGCCGTCCTGGTTCACCGCGGTGCCGCGCACCACGGCGAGCACGCGGTGCCCGTCCCGCACGGCGTCCGAGAGCCGCGCCAGCAGCAGCATGCCGACGCCCTCGCCCCAGCCGGTGCCGTCCGCCCGGTCGGAGAAGGACTTGCAGCGGCCGTCGGGGGCGAGGCCGCGCTGCCGGCTGAACTCGATGAACGCCGCCGGGGAGGACATCACCGTGACGCCGCCGGCCAGCGCCAGCGAGCACTGGCCCTGCCGCAGCGCCCCGACCGCCAGGTGCAGGCCCACCAGGGAGGAGGAGCAGGCGGTGTCGACGGTGACCGTCGGGCCCTCGAAGCCGAAGGTGTAGGCGATCCGCCCGGAGGCCACGCTGCCCGAACTGCCGTTGCCCACGTAGCCCTCGAAGCCCTCGGGGACGCGGTGCAGGCGGCCGGCGTAGTCGTTGTACATCACGCCGACGTACGTGCCGACCTGCTCACCGCGCAGGGTGGTCGGGTCGATGCCGGCCCGCTCCACGGCCTCCCACGAGGTCTCCAGCAGCAGCCGCTGCTGCGGGTCGATCGCCAGCGCGTCCTTGGGGCTGATGCCGAAGAACTCGGGGTCGAAGTCGGCCGCCGGGTAGAGGAAGCCGCCCTCCCGGGCGTAGCTGGTGCCGGTCCGGTCCGGGTCCGGGTGGTAGAGCGACTCCAGGTCCCAGCCGCGGTCGGCCGGGAATCCGGCGACCGCGTCGCGGCCCTCCTCGACCAGGCGCCAGAGGTCCTCGGGGCTTCGTACGTCACCGGGGTAGCGGCACGCCATTCCGATGATGGCGATGGGCTCGTGCGCCGCGTCGACGAGCTGCCGATTGCGACGGCGCAGCCGCTCCGTCTCCTTCAGCGAACCCCGTAACACCTCAATGATCTGCTCTTTGCTCTGGTTCACCGATACCCCCGTCAGTCCCGGTCTCGCTGATCATCCTGTGCCATCTGGATCAATTCGTCGAGAGCCATTTCGTCAATACCACCGGAATCAGCCATGTGATGATCCATCGATTTCTGTTCGTCCTCGGAGCCTGCCAGCCGCAACAGCAGGTCGAGGACCCCCGCGTCGCGCAAGCGGTCGACGGGAATGGCGGCGACAATCCGCCGCAGCTCGGCATCGCCGTCGGCCACCGCTTCGGCGGGCGCGAGAGCCGCCGTCAGGTGCCGGGCCAGGGCCGTGGCGTTGGGGTGGTCGAACAGCACCGCGGTGGGCAGCCGCAGCCCGGTGGCCGCGTCCAGCCGGGTCCGCAGGTCGATCGCCGTCAGCGAGTCCAGACCCAGCTCGAAGAAGCCGCGGTCGGCGTCGACCGTGCCGGCGTCGTGGTGCCCGAGCACCCCGGCCAGTTCCCGCACGACCACCCGGCGCACCAGGTCGGCGCGGTCGGCCTCCGCCGCCCCGGCGAGCCTGGTCCGCAGCTCCGCGCCGCCGTCCGGGTCCGCGGCGCCGCCCTGGCCCGCGGCGCCGCCTTCCGGCCGCCGCGGCGCCGGCACGAGACCGTGCAGCAGCGGCACCAGGGTGCCCGAGCGGGCCTGGGCGCGCAGGGCGGCCCGGTCCAGCAGGACGGCCGCCAACTCGGCCTCCCCGGCCCCGACCGCGGCGTCGAAGAGTGCCAGCACCTCGGCCGGGGATAGCGCGCCGATCCCCGCCCGGGCCATCCTGCGCACATCGGCCTCGGCCAGGCCGCCGACGATGCCGCCGTCGCTCTCCCACCGCCCCCACGCCAGCGCGGAGGCCGGGAGGCCGGCCGCGCGCCGGTGCTGGGCCAGCCCGTTGAGGAGCGCGTTGGCCGCCGCGTAGTTCGCCTGCCCCGGCCCGCCGAAGAGGCTGGTGGTGGAGGAGAAGAGCACGAAGGCGTCCAGCGGCAGATGCCGCGTCAGCCGGTGCAGGTGCAGCGCCGCGTCCGCCTTCGGCGCCAGCACCGTGGCCAGCCGCCCGGCGCTCTGGGAGGGCAGGACGGCGTCGTCGACGACGCCCGCCGCGTGGATCACCGCGCGGAGCGGGTGGTCCACCGGGACGTCGGCCAGCACGCGGGCCAGATCGTCCTCGTCGGACACGTCGCAGGCGACGGCCCGCACCTCGGCGCCGTGGCCGGCGAGCTCGGCCGCCAGGGCCTCCGCGCCCGCCCCGCCACCGCTGCGGCTCACCAGCAGCAGGTGCCGCACGCCGCGTGCGGTCACCAGGTGCCGGGCGATCTCGGTACCGAGCGCCCCGGTACCGCCGGTGATCAGGACGGTGCCGTCCCGGTCCCAGTCGACCGGCTCCGCCCGCCCGGCGGCGGGGACCAGCCGGGGCACGCGCACGGCACCGGCGCGCACGGCGAGTTGCGGCTCGCGCGCCGCGAGTGCGGTGGCCAGCGCCGGGGCCAGCGCGTCCGGCGTGTCGACGTCCACCAGGACGAACCGGCCGGGGTACTCCGCCTGAGCGGCCCGCACCAGGCCCCACACGGCGGCGCCGGTGAGGTCGGGGACGTCCTCGCCGTCGTGCGGCGCGACGGCGCCACGGGTGACGACCGCGAGTCGCGCCCGTTCCAACCTCGGGTCGGCGACCCAGTCCTGAAGTATCGTCAGGACCCTTGTCAGGGTGGGCCGCAGGTCGGTTTCCCCGGCGGGACCGGCGTGCCCCGGCTCACCGAAGCACGGCAGGACCACCAGCTCGGGCACCTCGGCGGACGTCGCCGACGGGTCCCCCGAGGACGCCTCCGAGGACGCGCCCGAAGGTGCCCCCGCGGGCGCCTCCAGGGGCAGCTCCACCGACAGCGACGCGAGGTCGGCGACGAGGCGGTCGGTGTCCCGGAGCGGGATGCCCAGGGCGTCCCGCCCCAGCACGGCGTACCCGGGCGCGCTCCCGCCGGCGGGGACGACAGGCTGCCAGTCGACCCGGAACAGCGCCTGCCGCCCGCCACCGGCCGCGCGCAACTGACGCTCGGATACCTGACGGAACGTCAGAGCATCCACGGAGAGCACGAAAGCACCCGAGGCGTCGTGGGCCGTCAGCGCCAGCGCGCCGTCGGCCCCCGGCACGATCCGCACCCGCAGCTCCGCCGCACCCGCCCCCGCCACCCGCACGCCGCTCCAGGTGAACGGCAGCCCGGCCTCCGGCCGGATCAGCGCGGTGGCGTGGAGGACGGCGTCCAGCAGGGCCGGGTGCACGGAGAAGAGGCCGGCCTGCGCGACGACGTCCTCGGGCAGGCTCACCTCCGCCCAGAACTCGTCCTCGTGCCGCCACACCGACCGCAGCCCCTGGAAGGCGGGTCCGTACCCGAACCCGGCCTCCGCCAGGCGCGGGTAGAAGTCCGCGAGATCGACGGGCACGGCGTGCGCGGGCGGCCACCCGGCGGCCTCGGCACCGGGCAGGCCCGGCACCGGCTCCCCGGGCACGGCTCCGGTCAGGACACCGGTGGCGTGCCGCACCCAGGCGTCCTCGCCCCGACGGGCGTACACGCTGAACGGCCGGGCCCCGTGCTCGTCCTGGGCCGCCACGGCCACCTGGACCGCCACGTCCCCACGCTCCGGAAGGACGAGCGGCACCTCCAGCGCCAGCTCCGCCACCTGGTCACAACCCACCTCGCGGCCCGCGCGGAGGGCACATTCGAGGAACGCCGTACCGGGCACCAGCGCGGTGCCCGCGATGACATGGTCGGCGAGCCACTCCTGCGCGTCCAGCGCCAGCGTGCCGGTGAGCAGGCATCCCCCGGAGTCCGGCAGCTCCACCACGGCCCCGAGCAGCGGATGACCGGCGGTGCCGAAGCCCGCCGCCGGCTGACCGGCCGACTGCGCGCCCTCCTTCAGCCAGTAGTGCCGCCGCTGGAACGCGTAGGTCGGGAGGTCGACGGCGGGGACCCGGGACCGGCCGAACACCGCGTCCCACGCGAGGGTGGCGCCTCGGACGTGGGCGTGGGCGAGCGCGGTCAGCACCGCCACGCACTCGTCGCGGTCGCGGCGCACCGCGGGCACGAACAGCGCGCAGCCGTCCGCCACGACCTCCCGCCCCATGGCGCTCAGGACGCCGTCGGGGCCGAGCTCGACGAAGGTCTCGACCCCGTCGGCGTGCAGGGACTGCACGGCGTCGGCGAAGCGGACCGCCTGGCGGGCGTGCTTCACCCAGTACTCGGGTGTGGCGATCTCCTCCGACACCGGAGCGCCGGTGACGGTGGAGACGAAGCGCAGCGTCGGCGAGTGGAAGGACAGGCCCGCGAGTACCTGGCGGAAGTCGTCGAGCATCGGGTCCATCAGGGGTGAGTGGAAGGCATGGCTGACCCGCAGGCGGCGCGAGCGGCGATCCGCCAGGGCCTCTGTGATCCGCTCCACCGCGTCCTCGGCGCCCGAAACCACCACCGACGTCGGCCCGTTGACCGCCGCGAGCGAGACGTCGTCACCCAGCAGTGGCAGGACCTCCTCCTCGGAGGCCTCCACCGCCACCATCACCCCACCGGCCGGAAGCGCCTGCATCAGCCGACCGCGAGCGGCAACCAAAGTGCACGCGTCCTCCAGCGACAACACACCCGCCACATGAGCGGCCGCGATCTCACCCACCGAGTGACCCGCCACCGCATCCGGCCGCACACCCCACGACTCCCAGAGCCGGAACAGCGCCACCTCGAACGCGAACAGCGCCGGCTGCGCGACACCCGTCCCCTCCAGAGCCTCGGCATCCGCACCGAAGAACTCCCCACGGATACCGAGACGTTCGAGGGCCTCGTCCAACGCATCCGCGAACACCGTGAACCGCTCGTACAGTTCGCCCCCCATGCCGACCCGCTGCGCGCCCTGCCCCGCGAACAGGAACGCCCACCCGCCGTTCGTCGCGCTGCCGGTGACCACACCCGCGTCGGGCTCCCCCGCCGCCAACGCCAGCAGGCCCCGCCGCAGTTCGGCCGCGTCACCGGCCACCACCACCGCACGGTGGTCCAGCGCCGCACGCGTCCTCGCCAACGCCTGCCCCAGGACGGCCACCGGGCTGTCGTCGACCAGCGGCGCAAGTCGCGCCGCCTGCGCACGAAGCGCGACCTCCCCGGCGGCGGACAGCACCACCGGCACCGGCCCGGCCTGCACCGGCAGTTCCGTCGGCTCCTCCGCCGGCCCCTGCTCAAGGATCACGTGCGCGTTGGTGCCGCTGATCCCGAACGAGGACACCGCCGCACGGCGTGGACGCTCCACCTCCGGCCAGGCCGTCTGCTCCGTCAGCAACCGCACCCCGCCCGCCGACCAGTCCACATGCGACGACGGCTCATCCACATGCAACGTGGCCGGAAGGACACCGTGGCGCATCGCCATCACCATCTTGATGACACCGGCGACGCCAGCAGCGGCCTGGGTGTGACCGAGATTCGACTTCACCGACCCCAGCCACAACGGCTCGTGCCGCTCCTGCCCGTAGGTCGCCAGCAACGCCTGCGCCTCGATCGGGTCACCCAACGTGGTACCCGTCCCGTGCCCCTCCACCGCGTCCACCTCGGCGGCGGACAACCGGGCGTTCGCCAACGCCTGCCGGATCACCCGCTGCTGCGACGGCCCGTTCGGCGCCGTCAAACCGTTCGACGCACCGTCCTGATTCACCGCAGTGCCACGCACCACCGCCAACACCCGATGCCCGTTGCGCACCGCGTCCGACAACCGCTCCACCAACAGCACGCCCACACCCTCGGACCAACCCGTGCCGTCCGCCGCCTGCGCGTACGACTTGCACCGGCCGTCCTCCGCCAGGCCCCGCTGACGGCTGAACTCCACGAACGCCCCCGGCGTCGACATCACCGTCACACCACCGACCAACGCCAGCGAACACTCACCCTGCCGCAACGACTGCGCCGCCAGATGCAACGCCACCAACGACGACGAACACGCCGTGTCGACGGTGACCGCGGGACCTTCGAGACCGAACGTGTAGGACAACCGCCCGGACGCGATGCTGCCCGCGCTGCCGTTGCCGAGATATCCCTCCAGCTCCTCCGGCACGGTGGACAGCCGCGACGCGTAGTCGTGGTACATCACCCCCGCGAAGACACCGGTGTCGGTGCCGCGCAACGTGGTCGGATCGATGCCCGCACGCTCGAACACCTCCCACGACGTCTCCAGCAACAACCGCTGCTGCGGGTCCATCGCCAACGCCTCACGCGGCGAGATCCCGAAGAACTCCGCATCGAACTCGCCCGCGTCGTGCAGGAACCCGCCCTCCTTGGTGTAGAAGGTGCCGAGCTGGTCGGCGTCCGGGCTGTAGAGCGCGTCGAGATCCCAGTCACGGTTCTCCGGGAACAGCGAGATGCCCTCGTCACCGGCCACGACCATGCGCCAGAGGTCCTCCGGCGAGGAGATTCCGCCCGGGTAGCGGCAGGCCATCCCGACGATGGCGATCGGCTCGTCCGCTGCCGGATTCACCGGCGAGGACGCCGAATCGAGCACGGCCCGCGGCTGTTCCGTCTCTACCTCGACAAGCTGCGGGAGCAGGAAGCCGGCGAGCTCGGCCGGACTGGGGTAGTCGAAGATCAGCGTTGTCGGGAGCGACAGGCCCGTGACCTTGTTGAGCCGATTGCGCAGGTCCACAGCGGTCAACGAATCGAAGCCCAGCTCCGTGAACGCCCGGCCGGCCGGAACCTCGCCCGCCGTTCCATGGCCCAGGACACCGGCGATCTCCGTCCGCACGAGCGACAACAGCACGCCAGCGCGCTCGGCCTCCGGCAGCGCCGCCAGCCTCTGCCGATACCCCGAATCCGGCCGGCTGCCGCGCAGTTCCGTCCGTGCCCACGCTGGTACGAGCTCCCTCATCAAGGGCGCGAGCGAGTCGTTCTCCGCCTCGGTCCGCAGCACGGCGGCGTCCAGGCGCGCGGCCACGAGGTTCGGTTCCTTGGTCGCGAGTGCGGTGTCGAGGAGGTGCAGGGCGTCCCGGGTCTCCAACGCCAGCACACCCTGAC